>NZ_JALBGW010000004.1:0-103386 GCF_023006485.1 Neorhizobium sp. BETTINA12A | reverse complement strand
ATCGCTATTTTGCCTTCGGCAAAAAGCTTATAACGCGGGGTGGAGCAGCCCGGTAGCTCGTCAGGCTCATAACCTGAAGGCCGCAGGTTCAAATCCTGCCCCCGCAACCAACGTACACTCTCGAAAAGCCCGGCAACCCAATAGGTTACCGGGTTTTTGCTTTCTGTGCGTACAGGCCCATTTGCGCGTAGATTAAACAAAATCAATGATTTAGCTGTGTAGGTTCAAATCGTGGGTACTACACCCCGCAACCAGCACAGTTTTGCAGTTTCCTTGCTGTGGCAAAGCCCGGATATGTGGATCTCAATGTGAATGAGCATGGGGAAAGCAAGATAGGCTTTCATCCCTCCGGAAATGTTGCAGCAAGCAGCGCTTTACGAATAGTCAAAGCAAATGTCCAAAGTTTAAAATTCTCCTGTCCGGTTCAAATTCATAGTTGCCGCAGAAGAAGGAAGGGATGTGGCCGCGAGCCGCCCCCGATCTTTCAGGACTCCTGCATTGGATTGGCAATAAATCGCTGTCCGTGGCGCGCCGTTATCTCTGACGTCGCTGGATATAAGTCTGGCGTTGGAGCTGCAGCCACCTCAGACACCGAAAAGAGAAGCCCTGCCGAAACTATGAAAAAACGGCACAATCCTCGTCGTCCATTTTTGGTGCTCGCCCTCCGATCTCTGCGAACGCCTCTTGGAAGATGATGAGCTTGCGCGCCTGCGCCATCGCGTATTCCGTATAGAAACCGTCGGAAATCCAGATGCGCGAGCGCCCGCGACGGCCATTCCAGCCTAAGCCGCCGATCGATTCCGCTTCGGCGAACTTGCGGCTGGTATGCGCCCGTGAAAGCGCTAGGAAATCGGCGAGATGCGAGATCGATCTGACATCCGTTAGGTAGCCGCCAGGCCGCGATGCGTGTCGGTCGATGCCCGCAACAAGCCGGTCCATCAAATGCCCGCCTGCATCGATCCAGGCGAAGATCCGGTAGAGCGGCCCCGGCCTTCGTATCTCGGGGCTCGCCAGGAGGCGATCGCCTATGGCCGGCGCGAGAAGCGGAAGCAGCCGTTCGGGCGCGCTGCGAAAGCGACTGCCCCTATCTCCCCCGTCGATACAGTCGAGAGCGGCAAGATGCACCTCGTACCACCCTCCGAGTACCAGTAGGGCTGCGGGCGCAGGCACCACTTCCCCCGCGCGGCTCTCTTCGGGCGCGGGAAGGACTAGGCCGTACTTCAGAATTTCGTCGAAGAAGGCATAGGCGGTGTTGCGGCTGGCAATGCTGTGCTGGACCGCGAGATGCCCGATGGCCCTTCGCGACACGCCGGGTCCGCCAGCCCCTGCGGCGCGAAAATGCCGAGCGAGCGCTGCCTGGGAGAGCAGCCAGCGCTGCTGCGAGGCGAATAGCGCCGATGGACGCGGCGCGGCGACATGGCTCGCGATGAAACTCTGTGCCAGCAACGCGATCGCATCGCCAAAGGCTTCCGCCGCCATCAGACCGTCGATCCCGCTTGCTTCCGGCAGAAGGTGGAAGCGCCGCTCAAACATGGACGTCACAGCATGACACTCGAGCGATATGGAGCCATGACAGACAGATCTGCGCTCCCTTTTTTTGTCAGGCACGGTCATTCCCCAGTCATGCATCACCAGCCGCCGCCCTGTGACCCGTTCGACAGATAGCCGCGATGCCGGCGCAACGTCCTGAAGGCCAGCCGGCAGAATTCTGAAATTTCCTGATTCTTTTCTGAAATTGCCCACCTGCACCGACCGCGCCATACCGTCCCCACACGCCCGACCCCACCGGTTGACGGCTCTGCCGGGTGCTCATTATGGTGCGCCCTATTGTGTAAGGGCGTGGAGGGCACTTGTTCTTATTCTCGGGCTTCGTTTTGGATCCGGACCGTGCCGAACTGCGCGCGCCTGACGGGTCCGTGACCCGGCTGCGCCCGAAAGCCTTCGAACTGCTGAAACTGTTTGTTACCAACAGCCATCGCGTGCTCGGCAAGCAGGACTTGATGGACGTCGTCTGGCCCGGCATCCATGTCGGCGAGGACAGCCTCTTCCAGTGCATCCGCGAAATCCGCACCGCGCTCGGTGATAGCGAGCGGCAGATGATCAAGCTGGTCTCGGGCCGAGGCTATCTCTTCGCCGTCGATGTTACCCACGGACAGGAGCGCGAGACGGCACTACCGCTCCCGCAAGCGGGGAACCAGTCCGGCGCAAGGCTGCGCCGGAGACTTCGCACCGTGGTGCTCGCTAGCCTCGGCGTTCTAGTTGTAGCACTCCTCATTCTCTTCAACCGTTCCTATCTTTTCCAACAATCGCGGCCCGTGCTGGAAGTGCTCCCGGTCGCCGATGCCTCCGGTAGTCCCGAGGGTGTGGCCCTGTCCCGCAGCACCACCGCCGAGCTGGTCGGCGGCCTTTCCAAGATCGAAGGCATCGATCTCGTCGCAAGCGAGGGATCGAACACCCGTGCCTCCTACCAGGTGCAAGCTGATCTGCGCAAAACTGGATTATCCTGGACCATTCAGGCGCGCCTCATCGATGTTGCAAGCGGCGAGATCCAGACGGTCGCCGAGATATCGGTGGACGCCGGGGAAACCGATCCACAACGTCTCCAGTCCCGCCTTACGGCGGGCGTCGGCTATGCGCTGGCCGTCCGGATGAACAATCTTGCTGAACGAGACAGCACGCACCGAACCGGCGGCGCGGATATCGCGATCCAGCAGGCCGTCGCGTCGATCAACCAGACGACGCGTGAGCGTTTTGCAACGGCGCGGGAGATCCTTGAGACATATCGTGCCGCCGATCCTGGAAACGTCGACCTGCGAGTGGCACTTGCCGGCCTGCATCTGCGCGCTGTGCAAATGGGCTGGTATAACGCCGCCGAAAGCGCCGCCGCCGAAACCGATGCCCGCGCCTTGCTGGAAGATGCTTTCCGGTCGCGACCGCAATCCATAGCCGTGCTGGGTGCATACTGCCGCTTGCTGACGGCGACCAACCAGCTCGCCGAAGGCCTTGTCGCCTGCGCGCTTGCGCTGACACTCAATCCCTGGGACGGCGCGGCGCTCTATCAGATCGGTCTCGCAGAGGTCCAACTCGGCCGCTTCGAGGATGGGCTGCGGACATTCGCCGAGGCCGACCGCTTCGATACGCCGGCTGTCTCCCGTTGGACCTGGCTGCTCGGGGCTGGCTGGGCGAACCTGCTGCTCGATCGCAACGCAAAAGCAATCGGCTTGCTGGAACGCTCGATCGCCATCACTCCTGGCTCCGGCCGCTCCTACATGCTGCTGGCGACCGCCTACCGGCGCCTCGGCCGCAAGACGGAGGCATGGGAAGCGTTCCTGAAAGGCATGGCGCTACGTCCCGACTTCACCGTCCGCACTCTCCCCCTGTCGCGTCGCAACGCGAGCGACACCTACCTCGTCGCCACCCAGGCCGTTTTGCGAACGCTTGTCGAAATCGGCCTGCCGACCGGCGATCCGCGATAGACGCCAGATACCGTTTGGCACTAAGGCGGCAACGATCTGCGACCCCTGCATGATCGCATAGGTTCCGACATTGTTCGGCAGCAGTCCGTCCAAGCAACCCCTGAAGCATAGCAAATCGCGGATGCCGGTTCACGGGCAGTCAAAAATGGACGCAGACAATCACGGAGAATTTTCCTAGCTCTTGGGCGGAACAGGTTCCCCGAACGCCCTGTTCTCGCGATTGCGGGCAAAATAGCCGCTCCACGGACGGATTCTGCATGGGTCTGCGCTGAGTGAGCAGCGCGACTTTTGTGGGTTGTCTAGGGCGTTGCTGGGCTCGCCTTCGATCGCCGGGGGAAGCGTGCGGGGAAACAGGCAGGTCGAGGTGAATTTTGATTTCGAGATGTGACGATGTGCGGCGGGCCGCGTTGCTCGCCGGAACGGCGATCATGCTGTTTTCGGTGGGACCGGTCCTGGCGCAGACCGCCTCGCAAGTGACGCCGCAGACGTTTGAACCAAAATTGCAGAAGCAGGCGCGCGGTATCGTGATTCCCGAAGGCGCGGAGCAGGCCGCACCCGCCGGTGCGGAAAAGCTCGACGTCCATATCGGGAGTGTCGTCGTAGAAGGCGGCCTGCCGGCGCTGACGGAAGACACGGCGAAGCTGAAGGCGGAACTTGCCGGCAAGACAGTCACCGCTGCCGATCTCTTCGCCGCCGCGAGCCGTTTGCAGGCAGCCTATGCCGCAAAAGGCTATCCGTTGGTGCGCGTTCTCCTGCCGGCGCAACGCCTCGTGAACGGCGCGACTTTGCGCATCGCCGTCATCGACGGTTTCCTGGAAAGGATCGACACCTCGCATCTGCCGGACAACATCCGTCAACGCGTCGCGAAACTGCTGGCGCCGCTGGTAAGTAAGAAAAGCATCACCAATGCCGAGATCGAACGACGGGTGCTGCTGGCCGGCGACCTGCCGGGCATCGTGCTGCGCTCTACCCTTTCCAGGGGGACGACGGCTGGCGGCAGTGTGCTGACGATCGAGGCCCGTTACAAGCCGGTGCTCTTTTCTCTCAACGCGGACAACCGTCAGTCGGACCAGCTTGGCAAATATAATACGGGCATGGGCATCGACTTCAATTCGGTGTTCGGTTTCGGGGAGCTTATCTATCTGCGCGCTTCCGGCGCTCCGCGCTTCGACGGCGACACCGATTTCTTCTCAGGAGCGCCGCGCAACCGCATGCTGGCCGGCGGCGTCACCCTGCCGCTCGGCAATGATGGACTGAGCCTCAATTTGGAGGCGACGGTCTCGCGCACCGCGCCGGAAGCTGAGGCTGGCAGCATTGCCTTCCAATCGGACTTCACCCGCTATTCCGCCAAACTCAACTATCCGCTGATCCGGTCGCGCAACCTGACGCTTAACCTGACAGGCGCATTCGACGCGCAGCAGGAGAAACTGAGTGCCATCAATCTCGGCGGCGTTGCTCTATCAAAGGACCGGCTGCGCGTCCTGCGAACCGGGGCGGACCTCTCCTGGTACGTGTTCGGCGATTCTCTGTTCTCGGCCGGGCTGACCGGCTCCTTCGGCATCAACGGTCTGGGTGCGCGCAGTGCTGCGGATGCTGCCGCCAGCGATACGCCGCTGTCGCGGCAGGGCGCCGACGCCGACTTCCAGAAGCTTGAACTCACGCTTGGCTATCGCCAGCCGGTCGCCGAACACCTGACCTTCGATCTGGTCGCCAAGGCACAGACCTCCTTCGGCCAACCGCTGCTCAATTCCGAGCAGATCGGCCTTGCCTCGACCTCCGGCCTTTCGACGTTCCCCTCCGGCCTGATGCAGGGCGATGACGGCTTCGTCGTCCGCGCCGAGGCGCAGTTTCCGTTCACCATGCCGTTCAGCCTGCCGTTCGCGCTATCCGCCTTCCCGGCGCAGCAGGGCACTAACCTGCCGGCGGACGGGGCGGCGAGCGGCGCCTTCCTCGCCTCACCCTATCTGTTTGGGGCCTATGGCGGTGTGCGCCTGCATCAGCCGACCGCATTGGAAGCAGCTTGGACACAAGGGGCGTCGTATGGGGCAGGCTTGCGCCTCGGCGCCGCCGAGCAGGCGAGCTTCAATTCCATGACCCTCAGCCTCGAATATGGCCGCACCGAGCGCTTCGGTGATGGTTCAAACGACAATCGCTTCACGCTCTCGGCAGCGTTCCAGTTTTAGGACCATCGCCATGCTGCACGTCAAAGACCACCGCTCCATCGTCCGCCCCGTCCCCACGAGGACCCGGCTCATCGTCCTTCTTGCCTCCACGGCACTGGTCGGGGCCAATCCGGCCTTCACCCAGTCCCTGCCGACGGGTGGAAGCGTCGCGGCGGGCAGCGTGACGATCGGCACGCCGTCAAACGGCACGCTGACGATCAACCAGACGAGCGCGAACGCCGTCGTCAACTGGCAGAACTTCAATATCGGCCAGGGCAATGGCGTCACTTTCATCCAGCCGAATGCCTCCTCGGCCATCCTCAACCGCGTCATCGGCTCGACCACGACGACCATCGCTGGCAGTCTCACTGCCAACGGACAGGTCTATCTGGTCAACCCTAACGGCATTGCCATTACCCCGACGGGGACGATCAATACCGGTGCCTTCGTCGCCTCGACGCTAGGCATCTCCGACGACGACTTCATGGCCGGCAAGCGGACGTTTACCGGCAACGGCGCATCCAGCTCCGTGACCAATGCGGGCACGATCACCATCAATCGGAGTGGCTATCTCGCCTTGATCGGCCGCTCGGTCGAGAACTCCGGCGTGATTACCGTGCCGATGGGCAAGGTGGCGCTTGGCTCGGGCGAGCAGGCGACGCTCGATCTGGCCGGTGATGGATTCCTGCAGGTGGCGATCCCGACAACGGCCGCGGGCACGAAAGCGCTCGTCTCCAACAGCGGCAAGATCTCCGCCAATGGCGGTACGGTGCAGCTTTCGGCCGCCGCCGCCAGGGACATGGCGCGTCAGGCGGTCAACATGTCCGGCACGATCGAAGCCAAGGGCGTTTCCGGCAGGAGCGGCGACATCACGCTCACCGGCGGTGACGGCGAGGTGGCGATCTCCGGCACGCTCAATGCCAGCAATGCTGCCGGCATCGGCGGTAAGGTCACGGTGACCGGGCGGTCGATCAAGCTCGCTTCTGCCAGGGTGAATGCTTCCGGCAAGAGCGGCGGCGGCACGATCAATATCGGCGGCGAGCGGCAGGGTAGCGGCACCTTGAAGCACGCCGAGACGCTGACCGTCGATGCCGGCACCGTCATCAATGCCGATGCAATCACGACCGGCAAGGGCGGCAATGTCGTCTTGTGGTCGGACGATCTCACGCAATTCGAAGGCCTGATCACCGCCCGCGGCGGTTCGCTCTCCGGCAACGGCGCCGATGTGGAAGTCTCCGGCAAGGCGCTACTTTCCTATACGGGCTTTACCGACCTGACGGCGGCTAATGGCGCTTTCGGCAATCTGCTGCTCGATCCGTATAACGTCACGATCTCGTCGGGCACTGACAGTAATTCGTCCGGCTTCACCGCCACCGGCGACGACAGCGTCATCAATGTCAGCACGCTCGAGGCCGCACTCGCGGGCGCCAATGTCACTGTGACGACCGGCGACGGCAGCTCCGCCGGCTCGCAGGCCGGCACGATCACGGTGGCCGATGCGCTCTCCTGGAGTGCGGGCACCACGCTCACCCTCAGCGCCGCGTCCGACATCGCGATCAACGCCGCCATCACGGCTTCGGGAACCAGCGCCGGGGTGGTGCTACAAGCCGACAATTCGGGCACCAGTACGGGCACGGTCTCCTTCGGTGCGGGTGGTTCCGTCAATCTTTCCGGATCGGCCTCCACGGCAAATATCTACTATAATCCCGCCATGTTCGGGACCGCGACCGATTTCAGCGGCAATGTCACGGCAAACAGCCTCGTCGCCTATCAGCTGGTAAACAATCCCACCGGCCTCCAAAGCATCCAGGATCACCTCACCGGAAGCTTCGCGCTCGGCAAGGATATCGACGCCTCCGACACCGCCAACTGGAATTATGGCTTTGGCTTCCGATCGATCGGCACCGATGGGTTCCAGGCGCTGAACGGCGGCGCCGGATTTGCCGGCAATTTCGATGGCCAAGGCCACACGATTTCCGGTCTGACGATCGACAATCAATTACTCTATGCCTATACCGGCCTGTTTGGCTATGTCGGTCCAGGCGCGACCATTGCGAATGTCGGTTTGATCGGGGGATCCATCACAGGCGCCCAATGGGTTGGCAGCTTGGTGGGCTACAACAACGGGGGAACCATCACCAACGTCTATGCCACCGGCGCCATCATCGCCCCCAACGGCGGTACATATATCGGAGGCCTGGTGGGTTACAACAATGGCACCATCACCAACGCCTATACCACCGGCGCTGTCGGCGGCTGGGACTACGTCGGCGGGTTGGTGGGTTACAACGATGGCGGAGGAACCATCACCAACGCCCATGCCTCCGGCAATGTCACCATCTTTGATATGGACGCTGGAGGCTTGGTGGGTACCAACTACGGCACGATCACCAACGCCTATGCCACCGGATCTGTCACCGGCAATTCATACGTCGGAGGCCTGGTGGGTGAAAATTATGGCACGATCACCAGCGCCCACGCCACCGGCGCTGTCACCAGCTACCTTGTCTACAGCGGAGGCTTGGTTGGTTACAACGACGGCACGATCGCCGGCGCATACGCGACCGGCGCTGTCAGCGGCTCGGACTATGTCGGCGGCCTGGTGGGTTACAACAAGTCCGGAAGAACCATCACCAACGCCTACGCCACCGGCCCTGTCAGCGCCGGCTTAGGGCTTCATGGCTACTATGCCGGAGGCCTGGTGGGTTACAACGACCACGGAACCATCACCGACGCCTACGCCACCGGCGCTGTCGGCGCCATTGGCGAAGCCGGAGGCCTGGTGGGTTTCAACTATGGTGGAACCATCACCAACGTCTATGCCACCGGCGCCGTCACCAGCACCGGTTCCAGCGGCTCTACTGGCAACTTTGGAGGGCTGGTGGGTCACGACCTTTCCGGCACTCTCCGCAACGTCTATGCCACGGGCGCTGTCAGCGGCACGTATTATTTTGATAATTTAGATAATGGCAAGTTCGGAGGTTTGGTGGGATTCATTGACCATACCACTATCACCAACGCCTATGCCACGGGTGCCGTCAGCGGCACCTTCACCACTAGTCGAAACTGGAACAATTATAATGGCCCCTATCTCGGAGGCTTGGTGGGTGGGAGCGAAGTAGCCACCGTATCATCCAGCTTCTGGGATATCGAAACCACGGGACAGCCATCTGGCGGTGGACAGGTTCAATACCCATATTCTTTTTCCGCAATAGGCCTCACCACGGCGCAGATGAAGGACCCGTTCACCTTTATCAATGCGGGCTGGGATTTCTCGTCTGACTGGGGCAAATCAACCAGCGGCGCGAACAGCGGCTATATGATGCTGCGCGCGCTCAGCACAAGCCTTTATGACGATTATATCTCCATCGGCAGCGCCACGCGCGTCTATGGCGACGCCAATAGCACCATTTCCGGCGCGGCGCTGACGGGCGTCGGCACGGGCAATGTCTCCCTGATCTGGGGCAGCGCGGTGGGTGCCGCCACCAATGCCGGCACCTACAATTATTCGGATGCCAATGTCGTGTCCGTGACCGGTTCGCGCACCGCCTATATCGACACCAGCAACGCTTTGACCATCGCGGCCCGCCCGATCACGGTGACGGCGACGTCGGGTCAGAGCTTCAGCTATAGTGATGCGCCCACACTCGCCTACAGCGTGACCAGCGGGTCGCTGGTGAACAGCGACACGCTGTCAGGAGCACTCGCGGGTATCACTAGCTCGAGCGATGTTGGCACCTATGCCCTCACGCAGGGGACACTGTCGGTTTCGTCGAACTACGCCCTGACCTATGTCGGCGCGAATGCGACCGTCACCCAGCGCGCGCTCACGGTGACGGCGGATGCTCTGTCGAAAACCTATGGCGATGCCAATCCGGCACTGACCTATACAATCAGCGGCCTCGTCAACGGCGATATGCTCTCCGGATCGCTTTTAACCTCCGCCGGGCAATATTCGGACGTGGGTAACTATGCGGTTGGCCAAGGCACACTCGCTGCATCGAGTAACTATGTGATCACCTACAACACCGCCAACCTGACCATCAATCAGCGTACGCTAGCCGTGACGGCGGACGGGCTCGCCAAGACCTATGGTGACGCCAATCCGGCACTAACTTATACGGTCTCTGGCCTCGTCAACAACGATACGCTCTCCGGTTCACTTTCGACCCCGGCGGGGCGATATTCGGATGCAGGAACCTATGGCATCACCATCGGTACGCTCGCGAATTCCAACTATTCGATCAGCTACACTGGCGCCGATCTGGCGATCAATCAGCGGGCGCTCACCGTAACGGCTGATGCCCTGTCGAAGACCTATGGCGATATCAACCCGGCGCTGACTTACACCACGTCGGGCCTCGTCAACGGCGATACGCTCTCCGGTTCACTTTCGACCCCGGCGGGGCGATATTCGGATGCGGGAACCTATGGCATCACCATCGGCACGCTCGCGAATTCCAACTATTCGATCAGCTACACTGGCGCCGATCTGACGATCAATCAGCGGGCGCTCACGGTGACGGCTGATGCCCTGTCGAAGACCTATGGCGATATCAACCCGGCGCTGACTTACACCACGTCGGGCCTCGTCAACGGCGATACGCTCTCCGGTTCGCTTTCGACCCCGGCGGGGCAATATTCGGATGCGGGAACCTATGGCATCACCATCGGCACGCTGGTGAATTCCAACTATTCGATCAGCTATACCGGCGCCAACCTGACGATCAATCGGCGGGCGCTCACGGTGACGGCGGACGCGCTCACCAAGACCTACGGCGATGTCAATCCGACGCTGACCTACACGGCGACGGGTCTGGTCAACGGCGACACGCTGTCGGGGTCGCTCTCGGCCTCGGCAGGCCGCTATTCCGATGTCGGCAACTATGGCGTTACCATTGGGACGCTCGCCAATTCGAACTACGCGATCAGCTACACCGGCGCCAACCTGACCATCGGCCAGCGGGCGATTACCGTTCAGGCGGACGCTGCGTCGAAGACCTACGGTGACATCAATCCGACACTGACCTACACAACCTCGGGCCTAGTCAACAACGACACGCTCTCCGGATCGCTTTCGACCCCGGTGGGGCAGTATTCGAATGTGGGTAGCTACGGGATCACCATCGGCAGCCTCGGCAATACCAATTACGCGATCACCTATAATGCCGCCGATCTGACAATCACGCCGCGAGCACTGACGGTGACGGCGGATGCGCTATCGAAAACTTATGGCGATGCCAATCCGGCGCTAACCTACACGGTCGGAGGTTCGGGCCTTGTCAACAACGACATGCTCTCCGGTACGCTTTCGACCACGGCGGGGCAATATTCCAATGTCGGCGCCTACGCGATCACGCAAGGATCGCTGGTCAACGCAAACTACGCTATCAGCTATACGGGCGCCAACCTCACCGTGAACCCGCGGGCGCTGACGGTGACGGCAGACGCATTGTCCAAGATCTATGGCGATGCCAATCCGGCGCTGACCTATACGGCGACGGGCCTTGTCAACAACGACACACTTTCCGGATCGCTTTCGACCTCGGCGGGGCAGTATTCGAATGTGGGTAGCTATGGCATCACCATCGGCAGCCTCGGCAATGCCAATTATGCGTTCACCTATAATGCCGCCAATCTGACGATTACCCCGCGAGCGCTGACGGTGACGGCGGATGCGCTATCGAAAACTTATGGCGATGGCAATCCGGCGCTAACCTACATGGTCGGAGGCCTTGTCAACAACGACACGCTCTCCGGATCGCTTTTGACCACGGCGGGGCAATATTCCGATGTCGGCGCCTACGCGATCACGCAAGGATCGCTGGCGAATGCAAACTACGCCATCAGCTATACGGGCGCCAACCTCACCGTGACCCCGCGGGCGCTGACGGTGACGGCAGACGCATTGTCCAAGATCTATGGCGATGCCAATCCGGCGCTGACCTATACGGCGACGGGCCTTGTCAACAACGACACACTTTCCGGATCGCTTTCGACCTCGGCGGGGCAGTATTCCAACGTTGGCGCCTATGCCATCACCGGCTCGTTCTCGGCGTCAAGCAACTACGCCCTGACCTATGTCGGAGCCAACTTGAGCATCAATCAACGCGCAATCACGGTGACGGCGGATGCGCAGTCGAAGACTTATGGTGATGCAAACCCGGCGCTGAGCTACACGGTCGGGGGTGCAAGCCTGGTCAATGGCGACACGCTCTCCGGATCGCTTTCGACCACGGCGGGGCAGTATTCCAATGTCGGTGCTTATGCGATTGCCCAGGGGACGCTCGCGGCCTCCGGCAATTACGCCCTGACCTATGCCGGCGCCAATCTGGGCGTGAACCAGCGGGCGCTGACGGTGACGGCGGATGCGCTGTCGAAGACCTATGGCGATGCCAATCCGACGCTGAGCTACACGGCGGCGGGCCTTGTCAACAACGACACGCTCTCCGGATCGCTCGCGACTACGGCGGGGCAATATGCCGATGCCGGCGCCTACGCGATCACGCAAGGATCGCTGGCAAACGCCAACTACGCCATCAGCTACACGGGTGCAGACCTCATTGTGAACCAGCGCGCCATCACGGTCGCCGCCGACTCTCTCAGCCGCCGCCACGGCCTTGCCAATCCGGCGCTCACCTACACGGTCGGGGGTACGGGCCTGGTCAATAACGACAGGCTTTCAGGAAGGCTGGCTACGTCGGCAACCAGCCTTAGCGAGCCGGGCGCCTATGCGATCACCCAAGGCACGCTTCTGGCGTCCGCCAATTATCGCATGAGCTTCCTTCCCGGCGTGCTGACCGTGGAAAAGGCCGCCGACCCCCGACCCGGCACACAGGCAAGCTCCGTCACGCCGACCTTCGATGCCGGCCGGTTTGTGCCGATCCGGCCGGTGTCCGACGATGCCGAAACCGCGGATGACAGTCGCGACCTGATCACCGATCCGCGTTTCAAAGGAACGTTCGTCTGCCTCGCCAATGGCAGCGGCTGCGTCTCGCTCCCGGCCCAGTCAACGCCATAATCACTATACACAAGCCGCCAAACGCTGGCCGGTCGGCGGGTCTGAACCGCTCTGGCACGGATGGTCGGATCCCAGCCATATGAAAGGAACCTGTTCGAATGACTTTATCCCGCTATTTGCCGAAGGCTTCACTGCTGGCGGCAGCGCTCGCTCTCGTCAGCTGCACCGCGACCGCCGCCGCCCTGCCGGGCGGCGCCAGCTCGCTGGTCGAGACCTACGACGATTGGGGCGTCGTCTGCCAGATACAGGCCAATGCTCCATCCTGCCTCGTCCGGCAGGTCCAAACCAACAACCAGACCAAGCAGACCGTCCTGGCCGTAGAGATCGGCAAGAGCGCCGACGGCAAGTTCCGGGGCACGCTGGTGCTGCCGCTCGGACTGGCGCTGCCCCAGGGCGCTCAGTTAAAGATCGACGATGCCGCGCTCGGCAATACTTTGCCCTTCTCGACCTGCCTGCCGCAAGGCTGCGTCGTGCCGCTGGCCTTCGAGGCAGACACGATTGCAAAGCTCAGGGCCGGCAAGGCCCTCAACGTCACCGTTTCCGCCGCCAGCCCGGCCCAACCGCTGGCGCTGGCCGTCTCCCTGAAGGGCCTCGCCGGCGCGCTCAACCGCATCGCCGACCTCACCAAATAACGCCTCTCGCTTTCCGGCGGGAAACGACTTTCCAAGCGTACGGAAACCCAGAGGTACAAGAGGTCCGTTACCCGTGCCGGCCATAGCCTCTGGGACATCGTCACGGACCCCGGCGTGGGGCGCAGGGCCGGCAGCGATCGACTAAGCTTTCGTTGTATTTCAGCTACTTGAGTGCTGATTGGAAGCGACGGAAAGCCTAGGTCCTTGGTTCGAAGCCCATCAAGGCGAGGGATTCGAACTGGGTTTACCTCTACGGCCTAAGCCGCTAGATTTGGGATAGGCCTTTCGACCAATCGCAGGAATCGTTGGTTGCGAGCCCCCGCAACCAAATTCTTCCCACAACTTCAATAACTTCGCGGCATCCCCACGGAGGCCGTAGCCGTTTCTACGCCTGGAGCCGGTCGTCAATCTGCTGGACGAGGTAGCCCTTGCCGGGATCGACCAGAGGGCCTGTGCCGGACGCCGCGATGGTGCCGCCGGCCGCGAGCGCCGGATGAAGTCCGCACCCGCAAAACCCGGCCCGCGCGACCGTCGCTGCGGCCACAGATTGCAGGAAGTGGCGGCGTCGATCGATGTCGCCTTTGCTTGATGCGCCGCGATCCGGCAAGTCCTGAGCTTCGGCTATTTCGGACATGCGGCTCCGCTGCTCACCCAGCCTTCGGCATCCTTCATGAATTCCTCATAGGGGACGGGCGGGGTTGTTCGTGTCTTCCCGGTCCGGTCGACGCCTGGCGACCAGGCCCATCTGACGAGAGCCGATCTGAGATGATCTATGACCTGACCACCATTGCGGTTTCCGTTGTGTTGTGGATCCTTCAGGTGTTCGCAAAGCTCATGTTGGGAAAGGCCGTCCCAACCCATGGTGAGTGGCGCGAGCCGCCATTCGTCGTTGGCGCCGGGGACGCCACTGGCTGCGTTGTTCGATCGTCCGTGACAGGTGGAACAAGGCAGGCCGGCCGCACCATCATCTGCGGGTCCACGCATCACATGGAACATGTGTCGATGCCGGTCGTCGCCCTGGCGCGGAAAGCCCGTCAGGGTATGGCAATTCTGACAGCGGGGGCTGGCCATGACGCGTGCAACCGTGTCGAAGGCGTCGGCCGCCGACGTACTGTCGCCCTTCGCTTGCGACCGCACAGGCGGCACGAAGGCCAAGGCTACCATCACGCCGAGCGTCACACCGGCGAGTGTTCGTGCCTGAAGCAAACGGCCAATCATCACGCACCTCGCACTGCACGATGCACTGCGGCGCGGATGCGGGCATAGGTGCCGCAGCGGCACAGATTGGTGATTGCCGCATCGATGTCGTCATCGGTTGGATGCGGCCTGTCTTTGAGCAGGGCGGCGGCGGCCATGATCATGCCCGATTGACAATAGCCGCATTGCGGAACCTGTTCCGCAATCCAGGCTCGCTGCAAGGGATGCGAGCGATCGTCCGATAGCCCCTCAATCGTCGTGACCTGTTTGTCTTCCGCGTCAGCGAGCGAAAAGGAACAGGAGCGTACTGGCTGGCCGTCGACATGCACTGTACAGGCGCCGCACGCAGCGATGCCGCAGCCGAATTTGGTGCCGGTCAGCCCGAGGTGGTCGCGCAACGCCCATAGTAGCGGCGTGTCCGGATCGGCGTCGACCGTGACCGCACTCCCATTGACTAAAAATCGCGTCATTGTATGGCTCCCGTCAGACCAACTGATAGCCGCTGCGCGAAATCGGCAGGGTTCGGATGCGCTCGCCAGTCGCGGCGAACACGGCATTGCAGAAAGCAGCGTGCGTCGGCACCGGACCTAACTCGCCAACACCGGTCGGCTCGCCGCCGCTGTCGACGAACCGCGTCGTGATTTTAGGGGTTTCCGACAGGTGCAACGGATCGAATTGATCGAAGTTCGTCTGCTCGATCTCGCTGTTAGCGAAAGTGACCTCCGTGCGCAGACCGGAAAGACCCCAGACCACGCCTCCTTCGATGTTGGATGTGGCAATGCCTGAGTCGAGTGCGCGGCCGATGTCGACGGCGCTCCAGACGTGGTGACACCTAACGTCCTTGTCCATGACGGAGATTTCGACGACTTGCGCGATATAGCCGCCGAATGCCTTGGCGAGCGCCAGGCCGCGGAACCGCCCGGCCGGCAATGCGTTCGACCAGCCGCACAGCGCCCCAACGGCCTTCAGCACGGCAACCGCGCGAGGATCGGAAGCGGCAAGCTTCAGCCGATATGAAAGCGGGTCGTCCTTGGCGCGATACGCCAATTCGTCGACGACACTTTCCAGGACAAAGTTGTTCGGCCCGTGGCCGGTTGTGCGCCAGACGGAAACGGCAAGCGGTGTGCCGACGCGATGCTGCTCGACCGCGTAGTTTTGAATGGCGTAAGGCGTTTCCGTCAGACCTTCGACCGCCATGCCGTCATAGGCCGCCGGCGGCATGATCGGCCGCGCCCAGTCGCCCTCTGCCTTGATAACGCCGCGCGGGAATATATAGAGCATGTGGGACGGCGAGACGACACGATGGGTCATCGCCACCGGTAGGCCGTCACTGCCGAGAGACGCCTTCACATCATGAACCATTGGCGGGCGGTAGGCGTCGTAGCGAAAATCTTCTTCCCGGCTCCAGATGACCTTGACGGGACGGCCAGCGGCCTTTGCGACCATGATGGCGATCTTGGCGAAATCCGCGAGCAGCCGCCGGCCAAAGCCGCCGCCGAGCAAGGTCCGGTGGATTATGATCTGGTCGTCCGTGAGGCCCGTCACCTGCTTAGCGACGGCATGGGTGATCTCGACGCCCTGCGTCGGAATCCACAACTCGCACCGGTCCCGCGTCACATGGGCCGTGCAGTTCATCGGCTCCATTGTCGCATGCGCCTGAGCGGGGATCTCGAAAGTTGCCTCCAGCACGTCGTTCGCGGCCGCCAGAGCGGCGGTGGCATCGCCTGCTTTGACCTTGGCGTCGAACGAGGCGGATTTCAGCAGCGCGATATATTCGGCCTTCTGGCCCTCGGTTGAATATCCGGCGAGCGGACCAGGCGTGAATGTAAGCTCGGCCCGGTCGAGAGCCTGCTTCGCTGTCCAGTAGTCATTGGCAACGACGGCGAGGCCGGACGGAATTTCGACGACGGCAAGCACGCCACGTTCGGCCTTGATCGCCGTTGCATCGAATGTCGCGAGTGATCCCCCTTGCGAATGGGCCCGGCGGATAGCGGCCACCGCCATGCCAGGCACTTTCACATCGATGCCGAAGATCGCCGATCCATCGACCTTCGAGGGTATGTCGACGCGGGGCTGCGGCTTGCCGATGAGGTCCGAGCTGCTTGTCGGCTTGATCTGGGGTTTTTTCGGGACATCGAGCCTCGCCGCGTCCGCGGCAACCGAGCCAAAGGTCACCATCCGGCCTGTCGGATCATGATGGATGCGGCCCTTGTCGACGCGAAGGCTGGCAGCCGCAACACTCAGGCGCGCCGCGGCCGCCTCGACGAGCATCTCGCGTGCGGCCGCGCCGATGGTCCGCATGATCGGGAAGAAGGTCGAGATCGATTCGCTGTTGCCGGTGAACATCCACTGATATTGCGGATGCCGGTAAGCGGGATCGAAATCGGACCATTCCAGCCTGACCCGCGACCAGTCTGCGCCGAGCTCGTCCACGAGCGCCAGGGGAAGGGTGGTTTGGATGCCCTGTCCCATTTCCGATTGGGACAGCAGTATCGTCACTTGATCGTCGGGATCGATGCGCAACCAGGCATTCATGAATTTGCCCAGGGATGCGGCCCGCGCTTTCACGGTCAAGTTCGCCGACAAGACCAGTGCGCCGGCCATGCCCAGGAACTGCCTTCGATCCAGTGATACGGGCTTTGTCGCAAGTGGGGTACGCATCATGGTCAGCAATTTGCTCCAAGCTCCACAGGCCATGCCAGTACCGGCCTCTAGCCATCGATCATAGGATTTGCCATTATTCGATCAACTGAAATCGCTAGATATGCGATATGAACGAATGTGATATCACGTCGCCGAAACAGGTAATCGCGTTGCGAGGAGGAGATGCAGTTGATGCGCAAAACCAATGCCGATCAGCTGAAGCTGCGCCGGTTGGACTTCACCATGCTGGCAATCTTCCGCGATCTCGTACGGATGCAGAAAACCACGCTCGTCGCGGCAACGCTGGGTGTCAGTCAGTCCGCCGTCAGCCATGCGCTCGCGCGGCTGCGCGAGCTGTTCGACGATCCCCTGTTCATCCGGCGCCCGAACGGGCTGGAGCCGACGCCTCGCGCCTCACAGCTTCTTCCGCAGATTGAAATCATTCTTCGGCTTGCCCACGAGGCCCTTGACGTTCCCACGCATTTCGAACCTGAATCATCATCGCGCACCTTCAGGCTTGCGAGCAACGACCTCGTCGGCGCCGTGATTGCCCCTCCGCTGATAGGGATGCTGCGCGCCGAAGCACCTGGATGCCGGGTCGCGTTTCAATTCGCTGTCGGAGCCGAAAGCCTGAACGCCCTGCGCACGAACGAAATGGAGATGGCGATCGGGCGCGTCTGGGATCTGCCGGATGAGTTCCAAGCCGTGCCGGTCTTCGAGGAGGACTTTGTCGTCGTGGTCAGGAAAGACCATCCCGTTGCGCAGGGCCCGATATCGCTCGACCACTACCTGGCACTCGATCACGTGCTTGTCTCATTCAGAGGCGGCTTTCATGGCATGGTCGATCAGGCTTTGAAAAAGCGCCGGCTTCGGCGGCGGGTCGTCGCGAGCGTTCCAATGTTCATGACCGCCATGGGCGTTGTCGCGAGTAGCGACCTCTCGTCAACGGTTCCGGCCAGACTCGCTGCCAAATACGCCAATCAATTCGGGCTTGCGGTGCTTGAACCACCGCTCGCCATCAACCCCTTCACGTTCAGCCTCGTGCGACATGTAAGATCGGCATCAGACATTGGCCTGGATTGGTTGTCGGCAAAGATAATCGAGTGCGCTGGCTCGCCGCAGGCCGGCAGCACAATCAGGCAAGGCGAAGCGAATGGCGCTGACAGTGATATGCCCGATCAATGACAGGCTCACCGGGGATGCACAATCGACGCGTTACGCGCCAGTTGTTTCTGCTAGAGCGGATCCTGGTTTCGAGACGTCTTGGCCGCACGCAGGATTACGGCCTGCATTCCATCTCGGGCAAGCCGAAAGGTTGTCATCCCGCACGATCCGGCTTTGATTTAACGAGTCCTGAGCCTAGATCGTAGGGAGCATCCCGCCATCCAATCGAATATTTGATCCTGTGATGTAGGCTGCTCGTGGACTGACAAGGAAAGCGATGGCATCCGCGATCTCTTGCAACGTTCCCACCCGGTTCACTGGCACCTGCGCAAACAGTGGCAACACGACCTTCTCGACGTCCCGCCAAGGTGCGTCGGCGGCGACACCGTGCTTGACCGCGACCTCGCGAAACTTCATGTCAAGCTTCGCGCTGTGGATCGTGCCCGGAGAGATAGCGTTCACTGTCACCCCTTCGCCGGCGACGGCCTTCGCCATCGATGCGGTCATCGCAAGCATTGCGGCCTTGGCGGCGGAATAATCCGGATTGACAGGAGGGGGCATCAGGCCCGCGAGGCTCGATATATTGATGACCCGGCCCCATTTTGCCAGTCGCATGCCCGGTAGCACTGCGTTGGTAACCCGCAGGGCAGCAATCACGTTGCGGTCGTAGGTCGAGGCCCAGGATTGGGGTGAAGCATTGCTCCAGTCCTCCCCGGGGCCAGACCCGCCTGCGTTGTTGATCAAGATGCCAATTGCCCCACCAAGCCGCTGCGCCTCCGCGACCATTGCGGCAACGTCCTCTTCAACCGTCAGATCGCCTGTCACACAATGCGCATCCCCACCGACAGAGATGATCTGTTCTTTGATCTGCTCTGTCGCGTTTCTGTCGCGACCATAAACGATGACCGTCGCTCCTTCTTGCGCAAGTCCTTTTGCCACGGCCTCCCCGATGCCCTTGCTGCTTCCTGTTACGAGCGCGACCTTGCCATTCAGCTGTAAATCCATGATCCAATCACCTATCTTTTGTCGGACCACATAGGAGGCTGCGTGGAAGCTACAAGAACGTACCAAAAGGTGCCTGTTCCATTAGATGCCCGATCCGTATGCCTGGGTCCGGATGGGGCGGTCGCTCATGTCACACGCACGCTTCACATGATTAGCGGGCGTTGGAAGATGCCGATCCTGTTTCGCCTTTATGCCGATTCAACGATGCGAAGCTCCCAGTTGCTTAGCGAAATAGAGGGCATTTCCCAAAAAATGCTGACGCAACATCTGCGAGAGTTGGAGCAGGAAGGGTTGATCGACAGGAGAGATTTCGGCAAGCAGCCGCCGCGCGTCGAATATCGGCTAACAACAATGGGATTTGCTCTGATGCCGGTTCTTCTTGCCGCCAGACAATTCTCGGAGGATCACCCAGACGGGCTGTCTTCAGGTGATGATTTTGGAGTTCATCGTGCGGAAAAATGACAACGCAGCATTGGAATAGCTGGCCTCAGTGCCCGTTCTATACTCTAGAAGTTACCGAAATCGGTTAAGGGAATTGAGTTTTCGGGTTCGGCTGAGTTGTCATCCCATTGGTAGCTTTCGAATCGCGAGCGGAAGCTCCGACGTTGACGATCGAAAACCGCGGACGATAGGCGTCGCGCAGGCTCTCATTCGCGGACAATCCGTTATTTGCGGTGCCCGGGAAGCAAATCACGCTAGCTGCCCCGGCTCCTTCCGGACAGACTGGGCGGGGCGCTCCATGGTTCGCACAGAGCGGTCCATTGCAGATTACGACAGCCTTTTTGATCCGATCCGCGAGGCCCGACAGGCCATGAGCGGCAAGCAGCTCGGCGACCCGGATAAATTGGCAGTTGCTGTCTTGACCCTGGTCGGATCCGATAATCCCCCGCCGCAACTTCTCCTGGGCAGTGATGCCTACAAGCACGTGTCGGCCAGGATAGAGCGCCTTCAGCAGGAAATCGACGCCTGGAAATCCGTGACCCTCTCGACCGACGGCTGACAAACAATGTGATCGCGTTATGCTATTGACGCTCTGCCTACTAGAAGGTAGAAAGAGATATGAGCAATCTTTCTACGACCTCCGATGAAATCCTGGCCTCCGCGCGAACCTTGATCATGAGCGGCGGCTATAATGGCTTCAGCTATGCTGATATTGCCGAAGTTGTCGGCATCCGCAAAGCCAGCATCCACCACCATTTCCCCAGCAAGGTCGACTTGGTGCGAGAACTGGTCAAGCAATACCGCGAAGTTGGCGTGGCAGGGATGGCAACTCTTGAGCAACACGTTTCGAACCCGCTTGATATCCTGAGGGCTTATGCAGGTCATTGGGCCAAGTGCATCGAGGATTCGAGCAGGCCTTTTTGCGTATGCGCTCTGCTTGCCAGCGAGCTGCCATCGCTGCCACCAGAGGTCGCGAAAGAGGTCACGGCATTCTTTCGTTTCATCTCTTCATGGCTGACCTCAGTTATGGAGCGCGGCGCGAAGGAAAAGACGCTCAACCTTTCGAGCGAGCCCGGCGTCGAAGCCGAGGCATTCCTAGCAACTGTTTACGGCGCGATGCTTTCTGCCCGCGCTTACGGCAACGGGGAGGTATTCGCCACCATACTGGCTCCCACTCTCAACCGGCTGTCGCCCGTCGCCACTCACTAATCCTGCGGGCGGCCTTGGCTTCCTCAGGTAAAACTGCGCCATCATCAACTACCAACTAGTAGGAAGAGTGAAATGATGAAGAACCACCTCCCCACCATTGCCCTGGTGCTGTCAAGTCTCTCGTCTATGGCGATCCTCGTAACGCCCGCCCATGCGGAAGATAAGAAGGCCGCTCAGATCCATGTTCGCGGCAGCATCGTCAACTTTGGCGGATCCACTCTGAAGGTGAAGACCCGTGAAGGTGAGACCGTCGACGTCGCCCTTGCTGCAGACTGGAAAGTTGCGAGCGTCGCGAACGCCAAAGTCACAGACATCAAGCCAGGCGACTTCGTCGGCATCGCATCCATGCCAAAAGACGGCGGTGGTGATGGTGCGCTTGAAGTCCTCATCTTCCCGCCGGCCATGAAAGGCGCCGGCGAGGGTAGCTACGGTTGGGATCTTAAACCCGATAGCAGTATGACCAACGCGACCGTCGCGGATGCCGTTAAAGGCGTCGATGGCCGGACGGTGACCGTGACCTATCATGGCAAGGAAAAGAAGATTGCCATCCCGGACGGCACACCTGTCGTGACCATCGCTCCAGCCACCAATGACGATCTAGTTCCCGGTGCCGTCGTCTTCATTGCCGCCGAGAAAGGTACAACCGGCACGATCGCGCATCAGGTGATCGTCGGTAAGAATGGCGTGGTTCCCCCAATGTAAACCACGTCGCCGTCGCTGGCTGGATCGGCCGCCATACCGGTTCGGCCGGCGACAACACACAAATGCTGCTTAATCTGCACCCGACGCGACCGACGAAGGGACGCCGTCATGAACGAGACCGCCATCAACGATAACGTTCGATATCCTCGGACAGTATTTATCCGCCGCCACTGTTCTTCGTTCAGCCGAACAACTGACCATGAAGGCGCAAAGGCTTCTTCAGGGTCGCGATGCCCTGGCCCGTGAGTTTCGGATCGGTCAAGGCAATCGGGGAGACAAGACACCCTTCGGAAAGCACGTCGTCTACGTGTGATTTCCAACATGCTTGAAAACAGAAGAACAACTCAATCAAACCAGAATTAGGATTTCACTATGACAAAGTACCAAACGGACATCGCCGAAAACGGCGGGCATTACTGGCTGAAGCGGTACTACTTTGCGCGAGCGGCGTTTTCCATAATCTGGGTCGCAGCAGCGCTGACGGCCGGCCGCCAGTCTTTCACTATCGCGGCCATTCTGCTGATTATCTACCCCGCCTGGGATGCGGCCGCCAATTACGTCGATGCCGCACGAAACGGCGGCCTGGCGAACAACCGGAGCCAGGCGATAAACGTTGCGGTCAGTTTGGTTATGACCGTTGCAGTCATTGTCGCGCTCACAATGAACATGAACTGGGTCCTTGGCGGCTTTGGTCTGTGGGCAATCTTTTCCGGCCTGTCACAGCTTGCCACAGCGGTTCGGCGCTGGAAGACGAGCAGTGGGCAGTGGGCAATGATCCTGAGTGGCGGCCAGTCGGCAATAGCAGGCGCGTTCTTCATCGCCCAAGCGCTGAAGCCCGTTGAGCCTTCAATTGCCAATGTTGCCGGCTATGCTGGTCTCGGTGCTTTCTATTTTCTTGTCTCGGCGGTTTGGCTCACAGTCAGCCAAATGCGGCAGAAGACCGCTTGACGAAGTTTTCTCTCTGATTCATCGGGCGGGAATTTTTGAAAGCTGTCGGAGTCCCGTAAACGATCAAGGTCGAACTTGAGCCGAGAGGTTGACGCGCATCAAAGAGCGCTGTGGCGGAAGGGCGCATAGACAGATGTCACCGTGCCGTGCCAATAACGGATGTCCAAATCGGACATCCGCGGCTTGCCGCAACTGATGAGGGGACCGTGAAGAACCGCAAAGCAGCTGCCTGCAGTGTTGTGTTCGCGTCGATCGCGGCCTACGCGCTCGTCGTGCAGATGCTGCTTGGGTCCTTCCTTCTCGGTTCGGCGGTCGCAGCTCCCGTCCTCGATGACTTTGGAAACCCGCTTTGCATTACCCATGCCGGCGGTAGCGGCCAATCGGATCACAAGGACGGCTCAAAACTGCCCGAGTGCTGCACGCAGGCATGCAGCGTTCTCGCTCCAGCGCTCGCGCCGCAATTTTCCGACAATTTTCTGAACAACCGGCTGGAGGCCACCTCCAAACTGCTTCCAATCGAAGTGGATACAGGTCCCTTCGAACGCCCCGAAACCTCTCCCGGGAATCCCCGCGCGCCGCCTCAGGCGGCCTGAAGGCTTGTCGTGCAAAACGAACGCCGTCTTGCAACACGACATGCGGAACAAAGACTTAAGCGTGACGCGCGACATTGAGATCGCGGGCCGCTGTAAGTCGGGCAATCCTGCGATCTTCTGAGTTCACACCTGGCTAAACGGCAACGAAGCGGCGGAAGCCGCGTGTCGCGCCCTCGCGGCCGGCCGGACCGGAACACGGATAGGACCGCCCTTTCAAGCCATCAGCCATACCGGCCGGCGCCCTCGTGGCTGCCAGTCGCCCGAAAATCAGGCCGCCCAACGCGCGGCCAAGCATGGAGAGTTACATGTTGAAGACAATCACGTTGAAGACAATCACCACAACCACCGCCATCCTCGTGTTCGGCAGCACCGCCGCCTTGGCGCATGTCACCCTGGAAGGAAAAGACGCTCCCGTCGGCTCGACCTATAAGGCGGTGCTGCGCGTGCCGCATGGCTGCGAAGGCAAGCCCACGAACACCGTGCGGGTCCAGATTCCGGAGGGGTTCTACGGCGTCAAGCCGCAGCCGAAGGCGGGCTGGACGCTCGACAAGGTCAAAGGAGCTTATGCCAAGGCCTACGACAATCACGGTTCTCCCGTCGCCGAAGGAGTGAAGGAAGTGGTCTGGAGCGGCGGTAATCTCGGCGACGACGAATATGACGAGTTCGTTCTACGGGGCACGATTGCCGCCGATCTGAAAGCCGGCGACATGCTCTATTTCCCGGTGATCCAGGAGTGCCCGGAAGGCCTCAAGGAACGCTGGATCGAAGTGCCGGCCGCAGGCCAGAAGGCGTCGGACCTTGAACTCCCGGCCCCCGGCGTCAAGCTTCTTCAGAAGACCGCCAACTAAGCCATCGATCCACCCGGGAGCATGAAGGCCGATGACGCCGCTTTGCCACAAGGCACTTTCACTGACCGGTACTCTGCAGCGCCTCGTGTCTGCGATCCTGCTGTGGCTGGTCATGACGGCGGCGGCATCCGCCCATGCATCCCTCAATACGACCGAGCCGCGCGATGGCTCGGTCGTGTCCACGGCCCCGCGTGTAATCGCTCTGACATTCAGCGAGCCTGTCTCGCCGACCAGCCTCAAGCTCACGCGGCCGGATGGCAGTATCGCCCCTCTGAAAAACTTCGTGCTGAAGGACAAGGCGGTCGAGATCACGCCGCCCGGAGACCTCAAGGACGGCAGTTATCTCCTTTCCTGGCGGGTTGTTTCGGAAGATGGTCACCCGATCGGCGGCTCGGTCGTCTTCTCGATCGGGCGATCGAACGCCGACGTCCGGGGCACTGCGGCCGATATCGACTGGCCGGTTCGCGCTGGCCTCTGGATCGGCAAGCTGGCGCTTTATGTCGGTCTCCTCTTCGGGGTCGGCGGCGCGTTTGCCATCCACTGGTTCGCGGACGGTTCCCGCAATGCGCTGAGGCAGGTGCTTGCAACCCTCTGCATCGGTTTTGCGGGTGCCTTGCTTTCAGCCGGCTTTCAGGGGCTGGATACGGTGGGCGAGCCGATCTCACGGCTCGTCGCGCCGGCTGTCTGGAAGGCGGGAATGGCTACGAGTTTCGGACCGACGGTCATTTTTGCGATCGCGGCCCTGGCGCTTGCGGGGCTCGCTCTGGCCAGCGGCCGGGGCAGGGATGCCCGCTCGATATCGATATCCGCCGTCATAACCGCGGCATTTTCCCTCTGCCTCAGCGGGCACGCGAGTGCTGCAGATCCGCAATGGCTGATGCGCCCGGCCGTTTTCCTGCATGTCGCGGCTATAGCTATCTGGGCCGGCGCGCTGCTGCCGCTCCTGGCCGAGTTCGGACAAGACAAAGAAGCGGGCGGCGCGGCACTGCACCGCTTCTCGGTCTTCATACCATGGGCCGTCCTGGTCCTTGCCGTGGCCGGAGGCGTGCTCGCCGTCGTCCAGATCCGCACTCCGGCTGGGCTGGTCACGACGGCGTATGGGATCGTATTCCTCGTCAAGCTCGTGCTGCTCGCCCTGCTGTTCGCCCTGGCAGCCGTCAACCGGTGGAAACTCACCTCCGGTTCGAAGAAGGGGGAGCCTGCGGCGATCCGCCAGCTCGTTCGTTCGATCGCCGCGGAGACCGTCATCCTGCTCCTCATTTTCGCGGTGGCTGCGACGTGGCGCTTCACGCCGCCTCCACGCACCTTGATCGCCGAAGTCCAGAGGACTGCCGTCGTTCATCTGGAGACCAGCAAGGCCGTGGCTGATGTCAGGATCACGCCGGACAGGGTAGGGGAGGTCGCGATATCCGCGATCATCGCCAAAAGCGACCGGTCGCCGATCGAGCCTCAGGAAGTAACGGTCGTGCTGTCGAACCCGGGGGCGGGGATCGAGCCGATAAGGCGCCGGGCCGAGAAAGGCAAGGAGGGGTGGTCGGTGCCCGATATCATGCTTCCCGTACCCGGGCGGTGGCGACTTCGCCTTGACGTGATCATCAGCGATTTCGAGATCACCAGGATGGAAGGCGAGATCGAAATCGCACCTTGACCCGACGCCAGCCGGATGCGCCTCCAGTGCGGAGCGTCGGTAAAGCCACATTCCTTTATCCTTCCGCCACCCGCCGCCGCACGCGGGTCAGCATCGGTCCGTATTCGAGGACAAACAGGCCGAAAGCGGCAAGCCATGCGGCCCCGGACAGCGAGTAGATCAGGCTCGTAAATTCCGGAAAGAGGCCGGCGCTTGGCCTTAGAAGGGCGCAGAGCACGATTGCCGCATAAGATGCGACAGTCGTCCGCGACGCGGTCAGGACCCGTCCGGTATGACCCCGGCTTGCCCGTGTCATGACGGCGAGCATCATCGTGGTCACGGTTCCGACGCTCAGGACGTGGATAGCCGAAGTCCCGTCGAAGAGGTTCACGGCTGCAAGGCCGATCGCAAGGAACCCAAGCGGCACGAACAGGTAGGCGATATGCAGGACCGTCACCAGCATTTCGGCCGTCGTCGTCCAGCCGCGCCAGCGTGCGAGCCGAACCGTATGCATGACTGCCGCCAGTCCCGCCGTCCCCGCGACGAGCTTTCCATCACCTAGAATGACCCAGGCGGCCAGTGCGACGACCCGCACAGGATGGTTGCCGTATCAAACCGGTCATAGGCGGCGGGGAAATCCGTCCGTCCGGTCTTGTTGATCCAGTTGCGGGTGAAGCTCGGGATAATTCGGCCGCCGACTATGAGGATCATTGCGGTATAGGCCGAGAGGGCGAGCTTGATACCCACGGATGGGTGCTGCCCGCCGGCCACCGCCAGATGATACAGGATGTTTGCGGCGGAGAGGGCGATCAGGCCACCGACGACCTTCAGATCCTTCCACTTCCGTCCTGCGACCACCTCGCGCACGCAGATGAAGAGGAGGAGGGGCAGAAAGGCGCTGTCGGCCAGGATGGCGGCCATGGTGCCGATAAAGTCGGACAGAAGCAGCGCCAGCCGGCCGGCGACCCATACGAGGAACAGGAAGACCAGTGGCCAACCGGACACCGGCAGCCTGCCGGTCCAGTTGGGAACCGCGGTCAGCAGGAAACCGGCCAGCACGGCGCTCGCATAACCGAACAGCATCTCGTGTGCATGCCAATGGACGGTGCCGTAGGAAACCGCCACGTCGATCAGTCCGGCCAGGCTTGCCATCCATAACAGCATCGCGGCAGCCGCCCAGAGGGCCGACGAGAGAAAAAATGGCCGGAAGCCGTAGGAGAATATGATGGGGGCGGTTGTGGAAAGTCCCCTCGGGATGCTTCCAGGTCGCCGCCCGGCCGGAATTGTCGTCATCTTCGGAACTCCTTGTTCGGCACCCTTGTAGCGGCGGCGGCGACGCCCTTCATTGCGGCGTCGCAAGTAGACGCGGGAATGTTTGCTGCCGGCGCGGCAATAGCGCATCTTCGATCTCGCCGCGGGCTGTGCTAGGTTCGTGCCGACCGTAGCGGAGCATAGGCCGTTGAAGATCGATAAGAGCCTCGTCAGAAGTTTTCCCCTGTTCGAAAGGATGGAGGATGCCGATACGGAAGCGCTTCTTGCTCACGCAACCTCCCGCAGGGTGCCTGTGGGCGAAGCCGTCTTCGAACAGGGGGCGGTCGCGGCGCATTTCTATCTGCTCCTGCATGGCAGGCTAAAGGTCACGCAGGTCACCGAAGACGGCCAGCAGATCATCGTGCGCGTCGTCCACCCGGGCGATCTCTTCGGTTTTGCCAAGGCGCTTCAACGGATGGACTATCCCGGCACGGCGATGGCCGTTGCGGAAAGCATCGCGCTTTGCTGGCCGACGGAACTCTGGCCGCAGTTCGTGGATCGAAATCCCCGGCTTGCGGTGACCGCCATGCAGACGATCGGGCAGCGCCTGGAAGAAGCCCACGCCCGCATCCGGGAGATGTCGACGCAGGAGGTCGAGCAGCGGGTCGCCCACGCGGTTCTGAGGCTGGCCAAGCACGCGGGCCGCAAGGAAGGCGACGCGGTGCGGATCGATTTCCCGATCTCCCGGCAGGACATAGCCGAGATGACCGGCACGACGCTGCATACCGTCTCACGGATCATGAGCGCATGGGAGGCGAAAGGCCTGGTCCAAGGCGGACGCCAGAAGCTGCTGGTGAAGGATGCCGAAGGCCTGCTGGCGCTGGCCGAAAGCACGAAGGGATAACGGAGCGGGATAGGCGTTCTGAAACGGGCGCCGGACAACCCGGCGAAATGCCTCAGATCTCCCGGGCGATTGAGTCGCTCAGGCGCTCGATTTCCTCGATGATGAACAAGGCCGGGTCGTCCGCAGCGCCGGATGCTACCATCTCGTAGACCACATGGCGCTTGTCCCGGACATTTCCCGCATGCGAAACGAGCGGCGTCCTATCGTGGTGCCGGGCCCCTCCCCAGCGCCTGATCAGCGTTAGAAGCTTCATGGCGTCATCATCGATGCGTTCCACGGCGGGTCGTAGGTCAGCTCCACCTCGACGCTCTTTACGCCGGCGACCGATGCGGCGCAGGCCTGGATGGCTTCCTTCAGAAAGGTCGAGGCGGGGCACCCTTTCGTCGTGGTCGTCATCGATATGTACATGTCGCCGGCCTGATCCGTCTCGATGCGGTAGATCAGGCCCATGTCCACGACGCTGCGCCCCATCTCCGGATCGATGACCATGGAGAGCTGTTGCCTGACCTGTTCGATCAGGTTGGCCTGCTCGGACGTGTCAGGCATCGGCAACCCCTTTGCCGATCCGGATCATGATGCGGTAGGCGCTGCCGTCCCGATCGAAATTGCCCACCCATTGATGGCCCCGGCGCGTCAGTTCAGGGAACAGGAAGACGGGCTCGCGTGCCAGCACCGCGAAGAGCACGTCGCCCGCGTCGAGCGCTTCGGCCGCGCCGAGAATTCGCTGCATCGGTTCCGGCGGATCGAGGTCGGAAAGATCGAGCTGCACGGACGGCTCCGCCCAGAGTTCGGGCGAGACCGCGTTTTCGGAGAGCGCGACCGCTTCTTGCTGGCGCGGCGTGAAGCGGACCTCGAAATCCCCGCTGTCGAGTTCGATAACGGCGTGATCGAAGCCCCTGGCATCCATGACGCGATAGAGCGGTTGCGGCTTGAAGGGCGCGAGCAACTTCAGTCCCTGACCGGGCTGCAGCGCCCCGACCGCCGTCATGATCGCTTCGAACGGCTCGCCGCCGTTCTTCAGGATGGGCCTGACATCAAGTTCCTTGAATTCCTGGGTCATCGTGACCTCCCGTTGAAGCTTGGTAAGATGAGCCGCCGTGCGGCGATGGCCGATGGCAGCCGGGTCGCGACCGGGACCATGGCGAGGCGGCGGGCCTGGATGAACTCGAAGGCGAGAGCGCAAACAGCCGCGAGCTGAGCGAATGTAGCCGCCCTGAACATGTACGGCATGTCGAGGATCAGGACCGCGGTCGCCGTTGCCGTCGCGGTGAAATAGAGCGCGAACCACAAGGATGCCCGCCGCTCGTTGACGAGGTCCTGGACGCGTGGGACGATTGTGCGGCCAAGAACAGGGCCGTAAAACTCCAGCCACGTCATGAATGCCACGATCTTGTAGAGCTGCCCGAGGCCGAGCCCGGTCAGCCATCCGAAGGTGAAGAGGTAGGCGACCGGCATCACCATCTCAGGCAGTTTGCCGATCACGATCGCGGCGGCAAAAAGAACGAAACAAAAGACCAGCATGCCGATCGCCACCAGGCTCGCCATCACGTTCAGCTCCACGGACCTCCGTTTCCGTGCGCGGAAGATCGAGTGGATATCGAGCGTGTAGAGAAGAGCGGCAAGTCCTGAAAGGGCGATCGCCAGGTAAAGCGGCCAGTCCGCGGTCAAGCCGGTTCCATCGGAGAAAATGCCACAGCCGGCGGCCACGAGGGCGGCGGCCGATAGCCAGCCGATCGCCCGGCTTGTCCCGCGGGTTCTTTCCGGCGACAGCAGGAACATCGTCAGGAGGCGGTAGCTGACGCCGATCGCGGTGATGGTCATCCATCCGAACAAGCCGAGATAAGCGTGCGCCGGTCCGGCTGACAGAATCAGCCCGATGAGATGCGGATTATCGGTAAGGCCGGAGAGGGAAAGGGCAAACAGCAGCCCGACCAGCGCAGTAACGATCAATGACACGCAGCCGAGCGCGACGAACTTTGCCGGCAGCGAGTACGGCCGGGCCGCCACAAGCGTGCCCGCCACCATCCAGCAGAGACCCGCAAAGGCCACCGTCAGGAGGAGGCCTCCGGCCGGCAGCATCCAAATCCAGAGGGGCACGATATCGGCCAGGCCCAGAAAGCCGGTCAGCAGCAGGGGAAGCCCGATCATGGTCAGCAGCAGCGCGGGCAGGGCGAGATGGGGAGATTGCAGCTGCTGCGAGGCGATCACCGGCACGAACTGAAGCAGCGATCCGGCAAACAGGAGACCGAGCCAGCCGACCGCGATCAGGTGGACGATCACCAGCGAGGCCGGATCGTTGATGGGAGCGGATGGATATCCGAAGCCCGATATCGTCAAGGCCAGCCCGGCGACCAGGCAGACCAGCGCCGTCGCGAAATAGGACATCGTCCAGGGGGAGAGAGTGGCGCCGGGCATGGCTTTCGTCTTTCAATGTCCGCAGCAGCAATCGCAGCCGGAGCTTTGCGCCCGCTGGATTTCGACGCGCCAGACATCCGGACCCTGTTCGAGATATTGCCAGTCGAACTCTTCCGGATACCGGCTCTCGATCTGGTAGTGCAGCGGCCGGGGATCATGGTCGCTCGTGACATGCATGACGCCGCCGGGAATGAGGGACGTCAGCACGCCAAAAATCTTCGGGTGACGTTCGGCGGGCGCGAGCGTCCTGACGTCGATGGAGGGGATCTCAATATCCGACATGGTTTGTTCTGGGCCTTTCGAGCTGGTGCAGCGGCCTGGCCGATCCCGGCCGCCTCGATGATTTAGCAGCGGCGCGATCGACGGAATTTGCGGCGGGACAAATATTTTGCAGAAAGAGGACGCTGTCGTTGATTTTGCACAAAGAGAGGCCGGCGGCGGCCAGCTAAATGCTCTTTGAAGAAAACTGAAAGGAGCCCGACATGTCCGCAGCGATAATCGAGAAATATGGCGATGCACGGCTGCCGCGCTACACGAGCTATCCGACGGCTCCGAACTTCAGCTCGGATTTCGACGCCCTCGACTATCCGGCCTGGCTGAAGGCGTTGCCTCAAGGACAGCCAACCTCGCTCTACATCCACATCCCCTTCTGTCGGTCGATGTGCTGGTATTGCGGCTGTCACACGACGATCACCGAGCGCGACAGGCCCATTCTCGACTATATCGAGACATTGCACCGGGAGATCGAGCTTCTGGCGTCCGCCAGGGACGATGGCTTCAGCGTCGGGGAAATCCACTTCGGTGGCGGTACGCCGACCATTATCAGGCCAGAGGAGTTCATCGCGCTGATGGACGCGTTTCGCGACCGTCTCGGTTTTGCGGGCGCCGTCAATGCCGCGGTCGAAATCGATCCGCGAACCTTGACCGAGGAGATGGCAGTTGCGCTCGGTCAGTCGGGCGTCACCCGCGCAAGCCTTGGCGTCCAGAGCTTCGATCTGAAGGTCCAGAAGGCGATCAACCGTGTTCAGAGCGTCGAGACGACGATGGATGCCGTCGCGCATCTTCGCCATAACAACATCAACGCGATCAATTTCGACCTCATCTATGGGCTGCCGTTTCAGACGGTCGAATCCTGCGTCGAGACCGTCGAAGCGGCCGTCAGCATGCGGCCGGATCGTCTTGCCGTCTTCGGCTATGCGCATATCCCGAGCTTCAAGAAGCACCAGCGGCTCATCGACGAGGCGGCGCTTCCGGATGCACGGGAGCGGGCGCTTCAGGCGTCGGCGATCGCCGGGGCCTTAATGGCGGCAGGATATGTCAGGATCGGTCTCGACCATTTCGCCCTGCCGGGCGACGACCTCTCGCTTGCGCAGACCGAAGGCCGGCTGCACCGGAATTTCCAAGGGTACACGACGGACGCCTGCGACGCCCTGATCGGGCTCGGAGCGTCGTCGATCGGACGGTTGCCGCAAGGGTATATCCAGAACGAGGTTCCGCCGGGCCTCTATGCGACCCGGGTGTCGAAAGGCGAACTGCCGGTCGCCAAGGGCTATCGCCTCACGCCGGAAGATCGCCTGCGCGGTGAAGTGATCGAGAGGCTGATGTGCGACTTTACGGTGGATGTTGCGGCCCTTGCGGCAGCGCATGGCTTCGATGCCGGGCTTCTGCTGCGGGGCAACGATCGGCTCGATGAGCTTGAACGAGACGGCCTGATCGAACGCCGGGACGGCATCATCCGCGTCTCGGAGGATCACCGGTTCATCGTCAGGGCCGCGGCCTCGGCGTTCGATGCCTATCTGAACAGGAGCGGCAGGTCGTTCAGCAAGGCGGCATAGGGTTCAGAACGGGAAATGGAGGCCCGGCAATCCGCCGAGCCGGACCTCCATGCGGCCGGGCTCCCTATCCCGTCAGGCCGCGATAGATGGCGGGCAGAGCCGCCGGAAGTTTTGAGATATCTCCGACGACCGCATAACCGTTGCGTCCGAACATCGTCGGCAGATAGGATTTCGCATCCTTGTCCACCGTCACGGCGAAGATGTTGACGCCGAGGCGCCTTGCTTCCTGCACGGCGCGGCGGCTGTCTTCCATCGCGAAACGCCCCTCGTAGTGGTCGATATCGTTGGGCTTGCCATCGGTCAGCACGAGAAGCAGCCGGGTCCGGTTGGGGCGTTTTGCGAGGTCCGCCGTGGCGTGCCGCAGGGCGGCTCCGAGGCGGGTGTAATATCCGGGTTTTAGGCCGGCGATCCGATCCTCGACAACCGGAGAAAGCCGCTCGTCGAAGCCTTTCACGGTCTCGACCCGTACCCAGGAGCGGCGTCGGGAAGTGAAGGTGAGGATGGAGTGATCCGTGCCGCAGGCGGTCAGGCCTTGCGCGAGGACGAGAAGCGCTTCCTTCTCGACATCCAGAACCCGCCTGTTGTCGATCCAGGCATCGGTCGAAAGGGAGACATCGACGAGAATGGTGACGGCAAGATCGGGCGTGCGCGGCCGGCTTGCCACATGGATACGGTCGGTTGCCTGCCCTCCCGCCAATAGATCGGTCCGGCGCCGGACGACGGCGTCGAGATCGAGCTCCACGCCGTCGAGCTGCGATTTGAGCATTTCCTGGCGCGGCCGCAGGATCTCGAACTGCTTGCGCACCTTCCTCGCCAGCGCCTTCGTATCCTCCGATATCTCAAGGCGGTCGCCGCTGGCCGACGTCGGGACGGCAAGGACCCGGCAATGGTTCTTCAGATAGGTGGTCTTTCGGTAATCCCATTCGGGATAGGTGAGTTCGGCAGCGATTTCCTGGAGGTCGACCATTTCCGGCGGAAGGTCGAGATCGAAGTGGAAACGCGAGGAGGGGCGTTCCTTGCGGCGCCCGAGAACCATCTCGTCGAGATCCTCGGCGGCCTTGCCGTCTTCTTCGGGCTTGTCGTCGGTCGGCCGGTCGACATTGACCATTTCCGTCATCGCCAGGATTTTCTCGAAGCGGTTGAGGATAAACGGGCTCCGTTCGGAGCGCTTCTCGTCTTCCCGCTCGCGCTTCGCGCTGAACCTTCTCTTCTCGGCCGATCCCTGCGGATCGCCGAGCGGGGTTTCCGAGTCCTCCGCCGAAGAACGGCTTTCCTCCTGGGACAAGAATTCCGGCCAGAGCGGCACGTCCATCATAGGCTGGTAGCCCGGTGGGGCATGGCGGGGGAAGATCGCGCTCGGCGTGTCGTCCGACAGGCCGGCGCCTGCCCGCAGCAGGCTGATGATCCTGCTTTCCAGCAGCCGTTCCACCGAGGGAAGCCTGCCGCGGTGGCGCTCGGTAAGCGTTGCCTGACATAAATTTCGATAGACCTGGCGCAGGCCGGGAAATACGGCAAGCGTTTCGTCCACATTGGAGATCGCCATATGCAGCCGCTCGAGATCCCGTGCGAGGGGATCCGGCGAGGCTGGCCGGGCCTCGGGCAATGTAGCTATTGCCGCCGTCAGCCAGACGTACAATGCTCGGTTCAGGCTGCGGTCCGGAAAGAAGTCGATGACATCAGGCAGCATCGCGCGGGCGAAATCCCGGCCCGACTGGGCAATCCGCTCCTCGCCGAGCCCCACAAGCTGGCGAAGCTTCAGGCGGTGTTTCGAGGTGCGCTGATGGGCTGCCACGAGTTGGACTGCGTGATCGCCCCCGAAGCCGCGGAAGCAGGAGGCGAGGACGGGCTTTACCTCGTCCAGCGTCACTGCATGCTCGGGATAACGCGGCAGGCTTCGTGTCTGGCCGACCAGGCGATGCCAGACCTTGCCGACGGTTTCTTCCAGCTCGAGAAAATCCAGCATCATAGCACCTCAGGCAACCACGGCATTCGCCACTTCGATCAACGCCGCACGCACATCCGGATCGTCGGTCAACGGCTCGATCATGGCAGCCCGAATAGCATGGCGCGGATCGAGCCCGCTTTCGATCAGCGTGGCGCAGTAGACGAGCAGGCGCGTCGAAACGCCCTCCTCCAGGTCGTGTCCCTTGAGGGCGCGCAGGCGATGGGCGAGATTTACCAGCGGCACGACATGGCGCTCGGAAAGGCCGCTTTCGGCCGCAACGATCGCCACTTCCTGTTCCCGGGGAAGGAAGTCGAACTCGATGGCGACGAAGCGCTGCTTGGTCGAAGGCTTCAATGCCTTGAGGATGTTCTGGTAGCCGGGGTTGTAGGAGACGACCAGCATGAACTCCGGCGGGGCCGCCAATACCTCTCCGGTCCTTTCGAGCGGCAGGATACGGCGGTCGTCGGTCAGCGGGTGGATGACCACGGCGACATCCTTCCGCGCTTCGACGATTTCATCGAGATAGCAGATGCCGCCACCGCGTACCGCCTTCGTCAGGGGGCCGTCCACCCAGATGGTTTCGCCGCCCTTCAGGAGGAACCGGCCTGTGAGATCGGCGGCGGCCAGATCGTCATGGCAGGAGACGGTCGCAAGCGGCAGTCCGAGACGCTCGGCCATATGGCAAACGAAGCGGGTCTTTCCGCATCCGGTCGGGCCTTTCAGGAGAAGCGGAAGCTGCCGCTTCCAGGCCGTTTCGAACAGCTCGCATTCGTTGCCGGCGGGAATGTAGTGGGAAATCGGTGCGGCCTGGGCCGGCTTCATCGGAGAAATCATGGTCATTGGAATGTCCTGATCTTGGAGGGACCGAGAAAGGCGGCTCCGTCGTTGAAACGGAGCCGCGCTGCATCATTCGGCCGGTTGGATTCTCGCGGTGCCGGCGGGATGCCGTTCGCGGCCCGGGACGAACAGGGCCCAGAGGAACATCAGCGCCGAGATGAGCACGAATGCGCCCGATCCGAGCCGGACCCAATAGAAGATCGCCAGCTGGTCCTGGACATCCATGAAGCTTTCGCCAAGGACACGCTGCAGGTGCACCTGAAGGACGCCGGCAAAGGTCAGTGCGAAGGTCATGACGGACATGGCTATGCACATGATCCAGAAGCTGGCCATCGAAAGCCACTGGTTATAAGGGCTGCGGCCCCGAAGCTCCGGCACGGCATAGGCCATGACGGCAAGGTTCAGCATCACATAGGCGCCGAAGAAGGCGAGGTGGCCATGGGCTGCGGTGAGCTGGGTGCCGTGGGTGTAATAGTTGACCGAAGACAGCGTGTGGAGGAAGCCCCAGACACCGGCGCCGAAGAAGGCCATGACCGAGCAACCGATCGACCAGAGAAGTGCGGCCCGGTTCGGGTGTTTGCGCCCGGCCTTCCAGGTCATCACGAAGGTGAAGACGACCATGGTGAAGAAGGGAGCCACTTCGAGCGTCGAAAAGAGCGAGCCGATCCACTGCCAGTAGCCGGGGGCGCCGATCCAGTAGAAGTGGTGGCCGGTGCCGAGAATGCCGGAGAAGAGCGCAAGGCCGACGATCACGTAGAGCCATTTTTCGACCACTTCGCGGTCGATACCGTTCAGCTTGATCATCAGGAAGGCCAGCACCGAGGCCATGATCAGTTCCCAGACGCCCTCGACCCAGAGATGGACGACATACCACCAGTACATCTTGTCGAGCGCGAGATTGGCCGGGTTGTAGAAGGCGAACAGGAAGAAGATCGCGACGCCCCAGAGGCCGAAGATCAGGATGTTGGTGACGACGGTCTTGCGGCCCTTGAGCACCGTGAGCGTGACGTTGAACAGGAACATCAGCGCGACGATGACGATACCGATCTTAATGAGGAACGGCTGTTCCAGAAACTCGCGGCCTTCGTGATAGTGGAACAGATAACCGACCACGGCGATCGCCGCCGCGACGAGGAAAAGCCAGAACTGCGCAACCGCGATTCTGGTGCTGAACAGCTCGGTTTCGGTCTCCTCGGGCAGCAGGTAGTAGGTCGATCCCATGAAACCCATCAGCAGCCAGACGATGAGCGCATTGGTGTGGATCATCCGCACGATGTTGAAGGGCAGCAGTTCCGAAAGCGTGTTCGGCAGGACGTAGATCGTTCCCGCCAGAACACCGAACAGGATCTGGGCGATGAACAGGCCGAGCGCGCCGTAAAAATACAGCATGGCGACCTTTTGGGTTTGATATTTCATGTGTTTTTCCCTTCCCGTGAGATCAGCCGGCGTCGTTCGGCGGCCAGTTCTGGGTCTTGATCCTGCTCGTCCATTCGAGGAAGTTGGCCAGGTCGTCGAGTTCCCGTTCCGTGAGGTTGAACTGCGGCATCTGCCGCCTGCCTTCGATGCCGCTCGGTTGTGCGGCCATCCAGGCCTTCAGCGTCGCGCGGGCGGTGTCCGGGTCGGTATCGCCGCCCCAGCGTTTCCACACATTGCCGAGCTCGGGGGCGAAATAGGCGCCTTCCCCGAGGATCGTATGGCAGTTGATACAGGCGTTCTTTTCCCAGACATGTTTGCCGCGCGCGACGGAATCCGTAAGCGTGCTTTCGTCCGTGGACGTGGTTCGCATGTAGTAGTGGCTGTGGGCGGTAAGCCCGAGAAAGATTACGAAGAAGAACGCGGAGCCGCCGTAAAAGACGTTACGAGCCCCGGTCTTTGTGAGGCGTTCTGCCATCCTCATGTCCCCTTTGTGCGGATGCCTTGCGGGTTGCTGCGGGGCCACATCCGCGAAAAGCGGACGACGACCCGTGAAGCTTCTATGAGGGGTTTTCCGGAGCCGCTCTTTGCGATTTACCAAACAAAAAAGCGTTGCCCTGCGGGGTCCGCTATTTTTTGAAAGGTAAGCGTTAGCTTTCCCGATGGCGCGCGGGCAACCATGGACCGGCCTGAGCTCAGGCAGGTGCCGGAGGGGAAAGTGCAGGTGAGAACTGAACCTAAAGAATGGCCATCAGTACGACCTTGCCCAGCGAGAGGGCAGAGAAGAAGATAGGCCAGATCATCAGCGCACGGGCCAGATTGGGTCGCATCCCCCGCAGGTCCATGAAGTCGAGCACGATGAGCCGTATCTTTGCAATGGCCATGAGGAGGATGACGGCAAGTGCCGCTGCCGGTATCACCTCATGCTTCCATTGTGCAGCGATCAATGCGCCGACGATGCCGAGCATCATCACCCAATTGGCGCTGCCGAAGAGTTTCGAACCGTCCATTCCGGCCTCCTAGCTCAGGTAGATCAGTGGAAACATTACCAGCCAGACGATGTCGATGACGTGCCAGATGGTCGTCAGCGTGACGATCGTCGAACGTTCCAGCCTGATCGCCGCCAATACGAAGAGGACGGCAACAAACGCGACATGGGCGAGGTGGAAGCCGGTGATGAGAAAGTAGAGTTCGAAGAAGCTCTGCAGGTTCTCGTCCCCTGCCGCCGCCCATTCGGAACTGTATTCGGTCAATTTGAGAGCGACGAAGAGCAAACCCAGGAATGCTGCGCCGAGCAGGAACAGGCGCTGCCGGCGAGGTTTTCCCTGGGATCTGGCGGCAAGCGCCGCTTGCCAGCTGCTCGCCAGCAGCACGACTGTATTGAGCCCCGCCAGCCGCGGTGCGAGGTGGAGCTTTGCGAGCGCAAAACTTTCCGGATGCAGCATGGACGTGACGACATAGCCGGTCAGCAGGATACCGAAAGCCGCAAGCTCGCCCCAGACGAGCACCCAGAGAAGAAGGTCGCCACCTTCATCCCTCTCTTCGCTGGTCGAGATCGCCGCCATTCCGAAACCTCCGGTATTCTTCCGTCCCGGAAAATGGAGGCAATACAGATCCGGCTCTTTGTCATATCGCAAAGAAACGGCAGATAGAGAGGTTAGGATGACGGCAAACCAAGGATTTGCCATGTCTGATGCACAAGTCGGCCTTCTGATGGCCGCCCCGATCATTGTCATATTCGCCATCGCCCTGAAACGGATGGGTGTCCTGCAGGGCTACAGCTCGCTGGCGGCGGTCGTCTTTTCCGTCGCCATCGCGGGCGTTCTCTTCTGGCAACAGTAGCGGCCGTGCCATGCTGCGGTTTCTGCTGGCGTTCATAGCCTTCATCGCCCTGCATTCCTAGCCCGCAGTCCCGAAGATTCGCGGCGCGCTGATCGGATGGATGGGGCATGGAAGCTATATCGCCGCCTATTCGACCATCTCGACCGCGGCTCTGGCCTGGCTCTTCCTGTCCGCTATGAGCCTCGATTACGTGGAAATCTGGCAACCGAGGCCGTGGCAGGCCTGGCCTGCCTTCGTACTTTCACCGATCGGGCTTTTCCTGGTCCTTGCCGGTCTCTTCAGCCGCAATCCCTTCTCGATTTCCTTCCGCAAGGGAGGCGAGCCGGATGCGATCGTGGCCGTCACGCGCCATCCGGTTCTCTGGGGTTTTCTTTGCTGGTCGGTCGGGCACATTCCTCCAAACGGAGATCTGCGTTCGCTGCTTCTGTTCGGCGGCTTCGCCGCCTTTTCCGCCGGCGGCTTGTTCATGCTCGAAAAGAGGGCACGTCGATCGCTGGGGCCAACTTGGCCGACGGCCTCGTCGCAGACTTCCGTCATTCCGTTCGCAGCGGCGATAAATAGTAAGGCTGTAATTACATTTGACATGCCGATGGCCGCCGCCATGTTTTGCACGACTGCGTTGCTCGTCTGGCTTCTCGGTGGGGGACATGCGGCTTTGGTGGGCGCGGATCCGCTTCTGTTTCTTGGCGCCTGATCGCCTCGCAAGGCAAGTGCTCAAGCTCGACCATGGGCCGTGTCGCGGGCACGCGCGGCCCATGCCGCGCCTTCGCGGGCATGATGAAAACCGTTCGACAAAGCAGCGGTGGGATAGATTTCGCGCAGCAGCATGATCGCCTCGTCCGCGTCCAATGCGTTATCGAGCACGGCGCGGTAGAGCTTTGCGACCTCCACCATGTCGCAGTCCTGCGGCGACAGGCGGATCGCCGAGATGCCGCATGCGGCGAGGCTGGCGAGTTCGCCCAGCAGGGCCTGGCAGGTGTGAGACACGGTCTGCACGCCGTTGAGGGCGAGGAAGGATTGCCGGTCAAGGGTCTTCACCGGCAGGCCGTCGGGATCTTCGCCGCAGACGAACTGGCAATTGTCCTTGATCTTGCCCTTGGATCTCGCATGAGCGCATCGCGCCGAGATGGCAAGCGGCATGCGGCCGAAGGCGAAGACCTCGAATGCGATTGTGGGCGCGTCGGCAACGATCTTCTCGACCGACGTGAAAGGCAATTCCGGCGGCAGGCAGATGCTGGTCGCTCCCCGGTCGGCGAGCAATCTGGCCGTCGGCGCGTTGTAGACGTTGACCAATGGGCCGATGCTGTGGGGCCTGCCGTTCAGCAGTCCGAGGGCGGAAAGGTCGTTGGCCTCGATTGCATGTTCGCTGTCGGCGACGAGATCGCGGATCTGCCGGCTCTCGCGCTCCAGAGTGACGAGCGACAGCGTCGAGAGGACTACGGTCTTGCCCGCGGTTTCCAACCTCTCGATCACCTCGGCGATATGCGGTTCGATGAAATGCTGCCGCTTGGAACAGACGGTTTCGCCAATCACCACACGGTCTACCGGCGTTTCGTCGGCGATGCGAAAATGGAAATCGCGCCATTTGGGGCCGTCCCAGAGATAATAGACGGGTCCCATCGTCAGGGAGGGCGAAGTGGTGCGGTGCATGCTCATCTCCAGCGCTTCTCGTAGGCACCCGACGTGGTCTTCTGGCCTTCGCTGAGGCCACGCAGGCGCATCAGCAGCGCTTTTCGTTGCTCCGGTCCGGCCGACAGGGCCTTTTTCAGGGTCGAAACCACTTCGGCGACATAGGCCTTGCCGCGCTGGCGGCCTTCGATCTTCAGGGCGCTGACGCCCGCTGCCGAAAGCGCGTCGATCTCGCCCATGACATCCAGGGAAACCGGATCCTCGAATGCATAGGCGGGGCTGTCGGCGATATCGAAACGACCCTTGCACAGGGTGGGGTAACCGGCCGCTTCGCCGGCTGGGAAGCGGTTGATCGTGTAGTCGCCGAGTTCGGACACCAGTTCCGTGCCTTCCTGGCGATAACGCACATGGCTTGCCGGCGAGCAGACGCCGTTCATGTTGGGCGACTTCCCCGTCGCGTAGGAGGAGAGCGAACAGCGGCCCTCGGCCATGACGCAGAGCCCGCCGAAGACGAAGACCTCGATCTCGCAGCGGATCTGCGGCGCGATGCGGGCGATGTCGGCAATGGTGAGCGTTCGCGGCAGGACGATACGCTTGGCATGGAAGGCATCGACGAGGAAGTTGATCGCGTCGACGTTCGAGGCGGAGGCCTGGACCGAGACATGCAGCCGCTGCTCGGGATAACGTTCGGCCACATGTGCCATAAGCCCGAAATCGGCAAGGATCACCGCATCGACCCCAAGAGCAACGGCATCGGCGGCGGCGCGGTACCAGATCTCCTCGTCTCCGGCGCGCATGAAGGTGTTGAGGGCGACGAAGGTCTGGGTGCCATGCCGGCGGGCATAGGCGATCGCCTCGCGCAATTCCTCGCGGCTGAAATTGAGGCCGGGAAAATTGCGAGCGTTGGTTTCGTCGCGGAAGCCGCAATAGACGGCGTCGGCTCCTGCATCGACGGCCTCGCGAAAGGCCGCCGGCGTTCCGGCCGGGCAGATCAGTTCCATCGGGAAGTCTCGCAGTTCAGTGCGCGGCGGCGGATATCCCGGCCCACCTTTCCGAAGAGGGGCGCGAGAGGGCCGGCAAGCCTCGACAGGTCGCGGGGCAGATCGATGTCGGCGCCATCGAGCGCATTGCGCATCGCAAGCATGGCTTCCATATCGCCGGTGACGGAGAGATCGCGAGAGAAGAACAGCGCGTCGGCATCGCAGCGGCCTTCGAGCAGGGCAAGCAGCAGGAAAAGCGGCCCTTCGACGGAGGCATCGGCGAGGTCCTGCATCGCTGATTTCCGGATGACGCGGATGGATGGCCCGGCCGGTTCCACGATGAAGGCGAGCGGCAGGTCGCTCGGAAGAAAAGCAAAGCGTTTCGCCTTGTACTCGCCCAGCCGCTCGAACAGGTCGGGATGTTCTTTCAGGACGCGCTGAAACAGCAGTCCTGTCGCCCGCTCGATCGCGGCAAGTGGCATGTAGGCCAAGGGGATGGCGAGTGCGCGGGGAAATTCCATATTCATGCGTCCTGCTGAAATGCAGGCACAGGCTATCGGTTGCGGGAGCGGCCGTGCTTGAGCCAGCGCAAAGAGGAGCGATGGTTCTTTGAAAGGCCCGCGATCGGCGTCAGAATCCGCCGGATCGGCCTCTCCCACGAACGAAGGTCACGGCCTCGTTCTGAACCTCGCCTTCGTTGTTGAGGACGGCGCGCCAGACACGGTTTCCGAGACGGACGCTCAGGCGGGACGTTCCGATATCCTCGGCTTCGCCACGCTCGACCGTGCTTGTCACGAGACCCTGGCGGATTCTCTGCCGGAAATCGTCGCGAGACAGCCCGAACCGACCGGCAATCTCGCCGGATTCCAGGATGAAGTCGCCGTTCGGGTCGCGTTCGATATGCATCGCTCTTCCTCAAATCGACGGTGTTGCGGCAAGCTTTGCCGGTTCAACGCCTTTTTATGTTCTACGACACTGGTTGAAATCTTGGAAAGCCGTCTGCCGATAATGGTTTCGTCGCAAGTGTCCGGCCGGTCATGACGAGGTCCCGTCGAGACCGAGCGATGGCCATATCCGGTCGACCTTCTCGATGATTTCGGGGGACATTTCGAGAACCCGACCCCATTCCCGAGTCGTCTCGGAGCCGATCTTGGTCGTGGCATCCAGCCCCAGCTTGCCGCCGAGGCCCGGCCGCGGAGAGGCGAAGTCGAGGTAGTCGATCGGCGTGTTGTCGGCGGCCATAAGGTCGCGGCCGGCATCGAAACGGGTGGAAATCGCCCACATGATGTCCGGCCAGCTTCGCACATCGATGTCCGGATCGACCACGATGATCAGCTTGGTGTAGCTGAACTGCGGCAGCATCGACCACAGGCCCATCATGATGCGTCGGGCATGGCCCGGATATCGCTTGTCGATAGACACCACCATGGTTCGATAGGAGCAGGCCTCCGGTGGCAGCCAAAGATCCCTGATCTCCGGGAACTGGCGCCTGACCAGCGGGATGAAGATCTCGTTCATGGCTTCGCCCAGCCTGGACGGCTCGTCCGGCGGTCGTCCGGTATAGGTGGAGAGATAAACCGGATTGCGGCGCATCGTGATCGCCGAAAGGGAGAGGACCGGGAAGCTCTCGACGGCGTTGTAATAGCCGGTGTGATCGCCATAAGGTCCTTCGTCCGCCATCTCCGTAGCGGAAATCGTGCCCTCGAGCACGATCTCCGCCTCCGCGGGAACGGGGAGCGGTACGGAAAACGCAGGCGCAACCGCCTGACGCTTGCCTTTCAGGACGCCGGCGAAATTCAGCTCGCTCATTTTGTCCGGCAGCGGCATGACGGCCGCGAGGATTGTCGCCGGGTCGGCGCCGACGACCACTGCCACCGGCATGTCCCGGCCGAGCGCCTGCCACATCCTGTGGTGTCTAGCGCCGCCACGATGAGCGAGCCAGCGCATGATCAGCCGGTCCTTGCCGAGCTTCTGCATCCGGTAGACGCCGACATTGACATCCGCCGGATCGTCCGGCGCCTGGGTGATCACCAGCGGCCAGGTCACGAGAGGGGCTGGCTCGCCGGGCCAGCAGGACTGGATCGGCAGCCGGTCGAGATCGATATCGGCACCTTGCCAGACGATCTCCTGACAGGAGGGGTGCGAAACCGAACGGGGGTTCAGCGAGAGCGCCGCCCTTAGCTGCGGAAGTTTTCGCCATGCGTCGAGCATTGATCTCGGCGGCCGCGGCTCGCGCAATTCGCTCAGGAAATCGGCAAGGCGTGAGATGCCGCCGGCTCCGAGCCCGAGGCCCCACTCTATTCTCTCGCGGGTTCCGAACAGGTTGGCAAGCAGCGGAATTGCCAGGGTATTGCCACAGGCATCGACCGGCTTTTCGAAGAGCAGCGCCGGTCCTTCTTCCATAAGGACCCGGCGGTGGATCTCGGTGATCTCATGGACCAGCGAAACGGGCTGCGAAATCCGCTTCAGCCGCCCCCTGCTTTCCAGAAGGGCTACGAAATCCTGGAGATTGGCGTAGTGGCGGGGAATTGTGGCATCTGCTTTCATGCCCCCAGATTGAGAAGAAAAAAGCGGCTGTCTTTGCGCTTGCGCAAATGGTTAGGCGCCGCCAACTCTCACTCAGAGCCTGTGGCCCGTCGCCTTGTCGAAGAGATGAACCTGCTTCGCGTCGATCGAGATACCGACCGTGTCGCCGAACCTGACATCGATGCGCTCGCGGAAAAGGCAGGAGAGTTGCTCGCCGCCGCAATCGAGCTTGGCGAAGATTTCCGAGCCGGTGCCTTCGACGATCGCCGCGCGGCCCTGGATGCCCTGATCGCTGGCGCGGATGTGTTCCGGCCTGATGCCGTAGACGAGCGGGCGGCCGCCAGCCTTCGCCGGCGAGACTTCGGCCGGAAGAGGCAGGATCAGCCCCTTTTCGGTGCGGAAAACGCCTTCCTCGATCTTGCCGTCCAGAAAGTTCATGGCCGGCGAACCGATGAAGCCGGCAACGAAAAGGTTGGCCGGCCGGTCGTAGAGTTCCAGCGGAGCGCCGACCTGCTCGATATTGCCGTCGTGCAAGACGACGATCTTGTCGGCCATGGTCATGGCCTCGATCTGGTCATGCGTCACGTAGATTGTCGTCGTGCCGATGCGCTGGTGCATCGCCTTGATCTCGCTGCGCATCACCACGCGCAGTTTGGCGTCGAGGTTCGAGAGGGGCTCGTCGAAAAGAAACACCTGCGGATTGCGGACGATTGCCCGGCCCATGGCGACGCGCTGGCGCTGGCCGCCCGAAAGCTGGCGGGGGTAGCGTTGAAGCAGGTTTTCCAGGCCGAGGATTGCCGCGGCCTTCTTCACGCGCTCGGCGGTATCAGCGGGGTTCGCCCGCTTGAGCTTCAGCGCGAAGCCCATGTTGTCCTCCACCGTCATATGCGGATAGAGCGCGTAGTTCTGGAACACCATGGCAATGTCGCGGTCGCGGGCCGGCAGGTTGCTGACTTCGCGGGCGCCGATGCGGATCTCGCCGCCGCTGACCTCTTCGAGGCCGGCGACCATGCGCAGCAGCGTGGACTTGCCGCAGCCCGACGGACCGACGAGAACCACGAACTCCCCGTCGGCGATATCGACGCTCAGGTCCTGGATGACGTTGACCGCGCCGAAGCGCTTCTGGATGTTGTGAAGGGTGACGGTTGCCATGAAATTCGATCCTGTTTGTGAGCCTGCTCAGCCGCCCTTGACCGCGCCGGCCGTCAGGCCTGCGACGATCTGCTTCTGGGCGAATAGGGTGAGTACCAGCACGGGGAGGGTGACGATCAGCGCGGCCGCGGCGAGCGGTCCCCAGCTGACCTGTTCGAAGGAAAGCATGTTGTAGACGGCAACGGGCAGCGTCCGCGTGGTGCGGCTTGCGAGAACGATGCCGAAGACGAAGTTGTTCCAGGAGAAGATGAGCGCCAGGATGAAGGCGACGACGATGCCGGGCTTGGCGATCGGCAGAGCCACGAGGCGGAATACCTGCCAGGGCGTTGCGCCATCGATGCTGGCAGCCTCCTCTAATTCCATCGGCGTCGTCTCGAAATAACCGATCATGATCCACACGACGATCGGCACGGTGACGACCAGATGGATGATGATCTGGGGCAAGAGCGTGCCGAGCAGGTTCAGCCACTGGAACAGGAGGAAGAGCGGAATGAGGAACGAAAGGCCGGGCGTCATGCGGGCGATCATGATGACGATCGCTGCCTTCTCAGCCTTCAACCGGGCGATACCGTATCCCGCCGGCACGCCAATGATGAGCGCCAGCAGTGTCGCGGCCCCCGTCACCAGCACGGAGTTCCAGAAATACAGGAAGAAATTGTTCTCGCGGAACACCTGCACATAATTCGACCAGGCGAAGTTTTCCGGGATGAGGATCGGCGGATAGGCGCCGTTGTCGATCTCGTATTTGAGCGACAGCGAGATCATCCAGAGGAAGAACAGCACCACCGGCGACACCATGACCAGGGCTGCGAACAGCAGGCCGATGCGATCGAGCGTCTTACGTCTGACGAGCGGGCGTTTGTTGAGGGGGCGTTCGACGAGGGCGTGTTCCATCAGCGCGTCTCCATGTCCGACCAGTTTGCCCGTGCGCGCACCATCATCAGCGCGAAAGAGAGCGCGATGATGATGACGAAGAAGACGACCGCCATCGCCGAGCCGTAGCCGATGTCGTAATAGGAGAAGGCGGTGTTATAGAGGTAGATATTGATCGTCTCGGACGCTGTGCCCGGTCCCCCTTGCGTCATCGCGTAGATGATGTCGAAGCTCTTGATCGCGTCGATCGAGCGGATGATGACGCCGATCATCAGGAAGGGCGCGATCATCGGGAGCGTCAGGTAGCGGAATTTCTGCCAGGCGTTGGCACCGTCGATCTCGGCGCTCTCATAAGGTTCGCGGGGAAGTGAGGCGAGGCCGCCGAGCACGATCAGCATGATCAGCGGCGTCCATTGCCAGGTCTCGACGAGGACCAGCGATGGAATGACGCTGTAGCGGTTATAGATCCATTCCTGCGGGCCGATGCCCACCAGCGACAGCAGATAGTTGAGGACGCCCAGCTGCGGATGGAACATCATGGTCCAGACGAGGGCGATGGCGACCGGGGTCGCCATCATCGGCATGACGAAGACGCCGCGCAGGAAGCCCCTCCCCGGAAATTGAGCATCGAAGATCAGCGCCGCGAGCGTGCCGAGGAAAAGCGGCGCCACGACCGCCAGCACCGTGAAGATCAGCGTGTGCCAGAGCGATTCCCAGAAGCGGAAATCGGTCGCAAGCCGGATGTAGTTGTCCAGTCCGGCGAAGGTCTGCGCCTGTCCCAGCGTCCAGCTGTTGACGCTCATCCAGAGGGTGAAAACCCAGGGGAAGACGATGACCGCGCCGATGACGACCAGGGCGGGAACGACGAAAGGCCAATAGTTGGGAGCAAGCCGGCTCGGCTTGCTCCTCTTGTTACCGGTTTCCGTCCGTGCTGTTTCGATGCTCACGGAGGCCATTATCCCTCGCTCTTGGCAAGCACCGGTTCGAACTGCGCCGTTGCCGTCTTGAGTTCGGTTGCCGGGTCGGCGCCGCCGATCATGTTGGTCAGGCCGACACCGTAGATGTCGCGGAATTCCGTAACCGGGATGATGACCGGCAGCGCAAGCTGCGAGACCTTGCCGGAAGCGGCGACCGCATCCACCCATGCGCTGGGCATTGTGACGCCCTTGCGGACTTCCGCATCGGCAAGGATCGACTGGCGGAAGGGAACGCCGGCGCCGGCCTGCAGCAGGCGTGCGCCCATCTCCTTGGAGATGACCCACTGGCAGAACAGATAGGCCGCTTCCTTCTTCTGGCTGGCTGCGGTGACGCCGATGCCGTCGCCGAAGGTGGCGGCTGCCTGCGCCTTCGGTCCCTTCGGCATGACGCCGTAGCCGACCTTGCCGACGACACGGGACTTCTGCGGGTCTTCGAGCGGCGGAGCGAAGCCGACGCCGTCCAGCCACATGCCGATCTTGCCCTGCAGGAAGGCAGACTGGGCTTCCGCCCAGTTGAAGCCGGAGACCCCGACGGGGGCCGCCTTGGTCATCAGGCGCTGGTAGAGTTTGGCGGCCTCGACGGCTTCATCGGAGGTCGTGCGCAGCTTGCCGTCAGGCCCAAGCGCCGTCGCGCCGTAGCCGAGCATCAGCGCCGTCCACACCGGAACGTTGGCGTTCTTCAGGCCGCGGGCGACGAAGCCGTAGGTATTGGTGGTCTTGTCGGTCAGCGCTTCGGCCGCCGCCGCCATCTCATCGAAGGTCTTCGGGTAGGCGAGACCCTTTTTCTGGAAGAGTTCCTTGTTCCAGTAGATGATCCAGTAGTCGACCGAGAAGGGCAGGGAGCGCAGCTTGCCGTCCTTGTCCTTGGCAAAGGTGAGGCCGGCTTCGGCGAAATCGCTTTCAGTCAGCGACGGGTCGGTGAGCGTCGGATCCTTCAGGAGGCCGCTGATATCGGCAAGCCAGCCGCCCTTTTCGAACTGGCGCTTCTGGACATGGTAGCTCAGGTGGATGACGTCGAAGCTCGGCTTGCCGGACGAGAGCTCGATCGTCGCCTTCTGGCGCTGCTGCTGTTCCGGGGTGGCTTCGGCATTGACCTTGATGCCGGTCAGCGTTTCGAACTCGGCCAGGTACTTGATGATGGTGTCGCTGCGCGGGCTTTTGACGAGGTTCACTTCCAGCGTAGTGCCGGCGAAGCGCTTCCAGTCGACGGCGGCCGATGCCGGGCGCGAACCGACCAGTCCGGCGGCACCAAGCGCCGCCGAGCCGGCCAGGAAGCTGCGGCGGGTGGGATTCCAGAACGAAGATGACATGCTATTCCTCCTCCTAATGCGCCGGATACCCTTGTCTCCGGCTTCTTTTTCTAAAGTCTGATCGCGCGATCCCTCGCGTGATTGATATGGGCGACGAGTGCCGCGACCGCTTCCTCCACGGAGCGCCGCTCGATCGCTTCGAGCACTTTCAGATGCTCGCTCATGACGGGCCCGACACGGCCGTCGATGCGGAACCGCTCCTGCCTGATCAGCCGCATCTTGATGGAATTCACCCGGTAGACGTTTGAAATGATGGTGTTGCCGAGCGCATCGATGAAGGCGTCGTGCATGCCCCAGTCGACCGCCTGCGCATGCAGCTCCAGCTCACGGCTGTCGTTGCCGCCCTGGATCGCCTCCAGGATTTCACGATGCTCCTTCAAAAGCCTGGCGATTGCCTGGTCCGGGGCCGATTGGGTGAACAGTGCAACGGCTTCCTTTTCCAGGAAGACGCGAAGCTGGAAGGCTTCACGGATGAGGTTGAGGTCGATATGGGCGATCTGCAGCCCGCGTTGCGGCACGGTCTTGATCAGTCCCTCGGCCTCCAGCCGCGGAACGAGTTCACGGATGGCGCCAAGCGTCAGGCCGGTCAGTTCCACCAGCCGGCGCTGCGAGACGAACTGGCCCGGGCGTACGTCACGGGCCAGAAGGTGGCGCGTGAAGCTCTCGTAGGCCTTCTCCCTCAGCGTCGGCTGTTCCTCGACCTGGCTTTCCGTGGGACGCCCCTGATCCATGGCTTTCAGGCAGCCTCCGAACGGAACAGAGCGTCGAAGGCAGATGCCAACAGGCGCTGGCCTTCATCAGCGATCCGAAGAAGCGGCGGCCGCACCGTCAGCCACGACGGGTCGTTCGAAAGATGGGCGATCATCACCTTCACCGCCGGAATGACGGGATATTTCAGCAATTCCACGACGAGATCGACGACCCGCTGATCGTCCTCGCCATCCACGGCCATGCGCCGAACTTCGCGTGGGGCGAAATTCGCGACGCCGGATATCGCACCCTGCCCGCCGAGACGTACGCCTTGAGCCAGATGCCGCTCGTCACCGATCAGGATGATGAGGTCGCCATGTTCCTTGAGCAGCTTTTCGGTAAAGGCCCATTCTCCGCCGGAATCCTTCACCCCGGTGACAATGCCGGGAAACGCCTGGCGAAGCCGGCCAATCAGCGCGTGGCTCAGCGGCACCATCGTGACCGATGGAATGTGGTAGACGATGATGTCACGGGCCTTGTCGCCCAGCAGGGCGAATACGGTGGAGAACCAGCCGAACAGGCCTTCGTCGCTGACATTCTTGAAATAGGAGGGCGGGGCCAGAAGAATGTTGCGCGCGCCCTTGGATAGCGCCTGTGCGGCCTGTTCCGCGGCGTCCGCCGCCGCGTCTACGAGAACACCCGCTACGATCTGGCGCGGCGCGATGCCGCCCGAAATCATGGCGGCGAGCACCTTTTCCCGTTCGCCGTTGCCGATCGAGGCGCCTTCGCCGGTGGTGCCGAAAACCGTAACGCTGTCGCAACCGGCATCGAGGCTGCGGCGAGCTTGGGCGACCATCGCGTCGAGCACGATCTTGCCGTCTTTGTCAAAAGGGGTCGCGAGTGCGACAGAGAGCCCGAAACGCATGTTAGACTATTTATCCTCCCAGTGTTGTCGCGACGCTCGCACACTAACATGTTAGAAGTCAATCAGGCAATTTGATTGAAATTGAGGTGCGGGCGCTTGCGTAGATCGAACGGCTCTACCGAGCGCGATCACGCAAGCTGCACTTGGCCTATGCCGCAGATGTTGACCTCGATATCGAGCTTGCGCGCGAGAGCTGCTTTTGATCGAAAAAGGCCGAAATTGGCGTCAGCGCAGGTCGAGGACGAACCGCTGTCCGCCCATGTTGACTTCGATCCTGCCCGGTTCCGCGACCGGGATCAGTCCGCACAATGTGCCCGTCGTCATCACCTGTCCCGCCTTGAGCATGGAGAAGGAGGAGAGCTGGTCCTGGTTCGCCAGCACGACCATGGTCTTGAGCGGATCGCCGTCGGAATGCGCCGCGGGCTTGTCGAAGCCGGACTGTCCGTCGATGAAAACCGACAGCTGACCGATCGATGCGCCTTCGTCCAGCAGGCTCCGGTCCAGCGACGGCCCGAGGAGATAACCGACATTGCTCATCATGTCGGCGGCGGCGAGGGCCGGATCGCCCCGGGAGCCGCCCTGGTAACGGCTGCGGAGAAGCTCAACGCCGATCCGCACCGAGCCGATCGCGTCGACGATATCCTGGCGCGTCACATCGCCGTTGCGGGCCACAACATCCTTGTCGAGCGCGAAGGCCAGTTCCACCTCCAGCGAGATGCCCGGCTGATGGTCATGGCGGGTTTCTTCGTTGACGAACAGAAGCGGTGCGCTCTGGCAGAAATCGCCCTTCAGGGTGAGCTTGGCGCCCTTGAACGGCTGGCCGAGCGCCCGAAACACGTCCGTCTGCACCGCATAGGCATCCGCCAGCGGCAGCCCGAGAAAGGGCTCCGGATCAAGCACGGTCCTCGACAGGATGGCATTGCGAATGGCACTCGCGAGGCGGGCGGGGAGGGTGTCGGCAGGCATGTCCGGCATAGGTTCAGTTTCCTTGGTTTGAGGTGGAAGCCCAGGGGCATTCGCAATTAGTACCAATAGCCGAGCTTTCAAGCATCCCAATAAAATCAATGGATTTTGCACGCTTCAGAATATGCCGACGGCAATTGCGCATTCGTTCCTCCATCGCCAGTCCCTCCCGCAACATGCCGCAGCCTGTGACTGATGTAAATATATATTTGACGACTGATACCTACACTGATTATATCAGTTCTATAACGAGGGCCCCGTTTATGTCGAATGTTGCACTGAAAGGCATTGTTGCCGCTTCCGTCACACCGGTGACGGCCGATTTCCGTATCGATACCGTCCGTCTGAAGGCGCATATCGATTATCTCCTGGCAAATGGCTGCAGCTTCATCTCGACGTTCGGCACCACGGGCGAGGGCGCGTCCTTTTCGACCGCTCAGAAGGTCGAAGCTTTGAAAACCCTGAAAGCGGACGGGGTGGAGATGGGCCGTCAGCTGCCGGCGATCATGACGCCGAGTTTCGACGACGCGGTAACCTCGCTGATTGCCTATGGAGAGCTCGGCTGTCGCGCCGCGCTCGTCCTGCCGCCCTTCTATTACGGAGCGAGCGAGGACGGCGTTGCGGCGTTCTTCGATGCACTGATCGAGCGGACCAAGGCGCATACGGAAATCGCTCTCGTGCTCTACAACATCCCGCAGCTCAGCCGGGTCCGCTTCACGCAGCCGCTGATTGCGGCTCTGCTGCGCAGGCACGGCAGCCGCATCGCCGGGATCAAGGATTCGACCGGGGATCTCGACAACGGGTTGATGCTGGTGAAGTCCTTCCCGGAGCTTGCCGTCTTTACGGGCGACGACCGGGTTCTGCCCACGCTCGTCAAGGCCGGGGGCGCCGGCATGATCGGCGGCATGCCGAACGTCTTTACCCGCGATCTGAGGGCGCTTTACGACAATCCCGACGATGCCGGCCTTCTGGCGAAGCAGTCGCGGCGCATCGAGGCAGTGGATGCTTACGGATCGCTCGTTGCCCTCAAGGCGGCTCTTGCCCATTATCGCAACGACGAAAGTCTGGCATATGCGGTGCCGCCTCTGGTTGCTCTCAACCAGTGCGATCGTGCTATGCTCATTGAATTATTCGAGCGGACGGGTTATCGCGCCGCTGCTTGACCCGCCCGGTGCCGCCGGCGATAGGAGACAGATGAGCGTACTTACTGCACCGCCCGGCACTGGACAGCCAGACCTTCGCTCGGTCAAACAGGTCGCCTATGAGCGGTTTCGCGAGGCGCTGTTCGATGGCCGGCTCCGGCCCGGCCAGTTCGTGTCCCAGCGGGAACTCGTCGCCCTTCTCGGCCTTTCCATCGGCGCTCTGCGCGAACTCCTGCCGCGCCTGCAATATGAAGGCCTGCTGGTCGTCATGCCGCAGCGAGGCATCCAGATCACCCAGATCGACCTCTCGATCATCCGCCAGGCTTTCCAGGTGCGCATGGCGCTGGAGCGCGAGGCCGTGCTGACGGCCGTCAGGCGGATGCCCGACGTTATCCTCGATGAACAGGCCAGGCTTCACCAGTCGATCCTCGACGAGGTCCGCAACGCTCCCTCGCCGGATGTCTTCGAACGTGGCCAGAAGGTCGACGACGGATTTCACAACCTTCTCGTCGATTCGACCCAGAACGATCTGCTGATCCAGGCCTATGCGGTCAACGCGATCCGCATGCGGCTTATCAAGCTCGACAGGATCAGCCTTTCCGAGCAGGTCCTGCCGCCGGCCTTCGCCGATCATCTGGCGATCATCGACGCCATCAAATCCCGCGATCCGCATGCGGCAGGCGATGCCATCGACCGCCACATCATGCATGCCCGTGAACGGGCGATCGAGTTCTGATCACCTTCCACTTTATTTTATCGGCGTTTTGCCTTGGCCATCATACATCTTGGTGGCCGATCTCCATATGTGCGCCCCTCTTAATGTATAACTGATCATATCAGTTTTCATAGAAGTTGTCGAACAACATGTTTACAGGTTCGAATTTTTGTTGCATGGTAAAGCTGTCAGTCATCTGACGCTTTGGGAGAGGCAATTCAGGGAGGACCGAGCTTGGCGCGGCTGGAGCTATCCAACGTTTCGAAAAGCTACGGGGCATTCGACGCCATCACGGACGTATCGCTTGCCATCGAGGACGGAGAATTCGCGGTTTTCGTCGGCCCGTCCGGTTGCGGCAAGTCCACGCTGCTGCGCCTGATCGCGGGGCTCGATCCGATCAGCGACGGCGCCATCAGAATCGGTCCGGATGACGTGACCCGCCGGCCCGCAGGTACGCGGAGCGTGGCGATGGTGTTCCAGTCCTACGCGCTCTATCCGCATATGAGCGTCTACGACAACATCGCCTTTCCGCTGCAGATGGAGCGCCGTTCGAAGGGCGACATCCGCCAGCAGGTCGAAAAGGCCGCCGGCACGGTGCAGCTTTCCACCCGGCTGAAGGACAAGCCGTCGAAGCTTTCGGGCGGCCAGCGGCAGCGCGTCGCGATCGCCCGAGCCATCGTTCGCAAGCCGAAAATATTTCTGATGGACGAGCCGCTTTCCAATCTCGACGCGGCGTTGCGCATTGAGATGCGCACCGAACTCACCCAGCTCCATAAGGAGCTCGGCGCCACCATGGTCTACGTCACCCATGACCAGCTGGAGGCCATGACCATGGCCGACCGGATCGTGGTGTTGAACGGCGGCCGCGTCGAGCAGGTCGGCAGGCCGATGGACCTCTATCACAATCCGGTCAATCGTTTCGTCGCGGGCTTCATCGGCAGTCCGCCGATGAACATGTTGCGTGGCAAGGTGAAGGCGATCGAGAGCGAATATTATTCCTTCGAAGCCAACGGCATCGGGACGATCGTGATCGACGGACTGGCAAAGCGCCTCAAGATCGGCGAGGAGGTCGTCCTCGGTATTCGTCCGGAATTCCTGGCGCCGCATCCGGCCGGCAGCGAGCCGCTGGTGAAGATCGGCGTCGTGCCGCGATCGGTCGAGAGGCTGGGTGCCCAGACGATCGTTCACAGCGCGATCGAGGGTCAGAATTTCACCTGCGTGTTTGCTGGCGACCAGGTCGTCGAGCCGGGCCTGGCGCTGAACGTCTATTGCGACGCGGCGAACATCCACGTCTTTGACGCCGCGGGGATTACGGTCAGCAGAAACTAAATCGTCGTCGATAAATCGGGAGGAGTTTACGATGAAGAATGATGTCATGCATTCCATGAAGCCCACACGCCGTGCATTTCTGTCGGGCACCGCTGCTGGTCTCGCCAGCCTGCCGATCCTGATGTCGGCTTCCGGCCGGGCGCTTGCGGCCGACCAGCAACTGGTTTTCTGGTCTCAGCTCGCAGGCAGCAAGAAGGCCGCCGGCGAAGCGCTCGAAGCCGCTTTCAAGACCGCCCATGCGGAAGTCGCGCTGCAATCCAGCCTTTATGCCGAACCGTCGCAGCTTAATGAAAAGATGCTGACGGCGATCAACGGCAATACCGGCCCTGACCTGATCGTTCAGCACTGGGACTACAATCTCACCTATGCTTCCGGCAAGAAGCTTGTCGAACTCGGCAAGGCGCTTCCGAATGTGAAGACGGCCGATCTGGACCCCTCGCTGCTCGCCTACGGCCGTGCCGACGGCGGCCAGTATTCCATGCCGCTCTACGGCACCTCGCGCGGTCTTGGCATCAATCGCAAGCTCATCAGCGAAGCAGGCCTCAACCCGGACAAGGGGCCGCAGAACTGGGCCGAACTTCGCGAATGGGCAAAGGCCGTCACCAAGCGCCCCGGCGGCGGCATGCTGCAGGTGTCCGGCATCCAGCTCTACCAGAACGACCTCGAGGCCTTCGAACTCTTCACGCTGCTGCTGCAGGGGGCGGGCGGTTCGCTGCTGACGGCGGATCTGTCGGCGCCGGGTTTTGCCGGTCCGGAAGGCATCAAGGCGCTGACCTTCCTGCAAGACCTCGTCGTCACCGATAAGATCACCGACGCGGGTTTCGGCGTCGGCCCCGGCGGCATGGCGAACCCGTTCAACCAGGGACGCGCCGCGATGCTGATCGCGGGCAACTACTCCACTAATAACGCATTGAAGGCCGGCGTCGAATTCGACGTCGTTCCCTTCCCGAAGGAAAGCGGCGGGTTCACATCGCTTGTCGATCCCTTCTGCTTCGCCGTCCGGGCAGGCGCGCCGAACCAGGAAGCGGCTCTCAAGCTCGTCGAGTTTGCGATGTCGCCCGAACAGCAGATCGCCTTCGCGGTCGCCAGCAAGAACGTGCCGGCGCTGAAGTCCGCCCAGCAGAACAAGGACGTGCAGGCCGACCCCTATCTTTCCAAGTTCATCAAGACCGCGAGCTACGCCCCGCCGACCGCGCCCGCAACGCCGGTATTCCCGCGCATGATGACGCTCGTCGCGCGTGGCGTTCAGGAAGTCATTTTCCAGAAAAACACGCCCGACAAGGCGCTGAAGGCGGCCGCGGACGAAGTGCAGACATTGCTCAAAAAGAGCTGAGGAGTGGGTGATGGCGCTTCAGAACTCGACATCCAGGCCGATCAAAACGGTCAGTTTTCATCAGAACTGGAGCGCCTACGCATTCCTCGCGCCCGCGCTCGTCATCCTCTTCCTGTCGCTGCTGCTGCCGGCAGTGGCGACGCTGTTGATGAGCTTTACCGACGTCTCTTTCCTGAAGCCGACGAGTTTCGTCGGCTTCGACAACTATATCAAGCTGTTCAATGACGCCCGCTTTCAGCAGGCGGTCGGCAACACGATCCATTATACGGTGGGCGTAACCTTCCCGACCATGGTGCTCGGCCTGCTGGCAGCGGTCGCGCTCAATCAAAAAGTGCCGGGGCGCATGGCTTTCCGGACGATCTTCTACCTGCCGGTTCTGACCTCGCTGATCGCGGCCGCCGTCGTCTGGGCCTATGTCTATGAGCCCTATGCCGGGCCGCTGAACGGTGTCCTGACCCGGGTCGGCCTGCCGCCGCAGCCGTGGCTTCAGAACCCCAGCCTTGCAATGAATTCGCTGATCATCATGGCGATCTGGCGCGACTTCGGCACCGCGATGATCATCTATCTGGCGGGTCTTCAGGATATCCCGAACGACCTCTACGAAGCTGCGCGCCTCGATGGCGCCAAGGGCAAGGATATCTTCCTGCGTATCACCGTGCCGATGCTGAGTTCCGTCACCTTCTACCTGCTGATCATCCTGATCGTGCAGACCTTCCAGGTGTTCGGCGCAATTTATGTGATGACGCAGGGCGGGCCGCTCGGCTCGACGGAAACCGTCGTCTACCAGATGTACCAGACGGCCTTCGGTTATACCGAGTTCGGTTATAGCGCGGCCATGTCGACCATACTCTTCCTGACCATCCTGGTGTTCTCGATCATCGGGACCCGGATCATGCGGAGGAAAGACGCATGACCGACCTTGCACAGCCCGCCGCGATGGAACGACAGATCATGGCCCGCCGCCGTGGCCGGGAGTTCCCGCGCTTCGACGTGATGAACGTCATCGGTTACCTGCTGCTGCTGTTTGCAGCGCTCGCCACCGTGATGCCTTTCCTCTGGATGGTCTCGACCTCGTTCAAGGGCGACCAGGAAATCTTCCGGTTTCCCCCGAGTTTCGTTCCGGACGGTCTGCGATGGCAGAACTATCTTGACGCCATGGCGTCGCCGGATGCCGGCCGGCAGCTGGTGAACAGCCTGATCTACGCGTTGGGCTCGACCATTTCGAACCTCATCTTCTGCTCGCTGGCCGGTTACGCGCTTGCCCGCATGCAGTTTTCCGGCCGCAACCTGATTTTCGCGCTGGTCGTCGGCCTGCTGATGGTGCCGGCGCAGAGCCAGATCGTTCCCGTTTTCCTGATCGTCCAGAAGATCCCCTTCGCCGGCGGCAACGACTGGCTCGGCAATGGCGGCACCGGCCTTCTCAATACCTATTGGGGCATGATCCTGCCGACTGCGGCGACACCTTTCGGCATTTTCATGATGCGGCAGTTCTTCACCCGCATCCCGATGGAATACGAGGAATCCGCCAAGCTCGACGGTGCGTCTCCGTTCACAATCTTCCGGCGCATCCTGCTGCCGCTGGCCCGGCCGTCGCTCGCCGTGCTTGGCGTCTTGAGCTTTCAGAGCGCCTGGAACGACTTCGTCTGGCCGCTTATCCTCAACTCGCACCGGGAGATGGCCACCCTGCAGATCGGCCTGCAGCTGCTGCAGAGCGGGCCGGATGCACGCTGGAACGTCGTCATGGCGATGGCGACGCTCATCACCCTGCCGGTCATCATCGTCTACCTGCTGGCGCAGCGGCATGTGATCGACGGCGCCGTGACCAGCGGCGTCAAGGGTTGATCGATCAATCAAGAGATGAATGAGCCGCTCCGGCGGCAAGGAGGATGCCTGTGGCCAAGTCAGATCAGACCAAGAACGTGGAAGTCTACCGCAAACCGGGCGAATTTGCTGCATGGCCGGCGAATTACGGCCTGTGGCTCTGGGGCGAGGAAGCGGTGACGATTTTTGTCCAGGGTTTTCGCGGCGAGGCGGAAAACCTGCATGCGCGCGACAAAACCCGGCCGTTCATTCCGGTGCAGGCCCGCAGCATGGATGGCGGCGAGACCTGGACGATCGAGCGGTTCAACGCCTTCGTGCCCGGCAGCCAGACGCTTTCCGGCGACGAGCATGTCCTGCCCGAACTCGAAGCGCAGCCGAAGATCGACATTGACCGGGATCTTCGCCCGCTCGACCAGCCGATCGATTTCACCGATCCTGAAACGATCGTGATGTGCGCCCGCACCGGCCTGCTGGGTGGCGCGATCAGCTGGTTCTATGTCAGCAACGACCGGGCGCGGACGTGGCGCGGTCCCTATCGGCTCGGCGATTTCGGCCTGCCGGGCATTTCGGCGCGCACCGACATCGTGCCGCTCGGCAAGCATGACGCACTCTTCCTGTTGAGCGCCGCCAAGCCGAACGGCAAGGAAGGCCAGGTCTTCTGCGTCCGCACCCGCGACGGCGGCAAGACTTTCAGCTTCGAAAGCTTCGTCGGAGAGGAGCCGGAGGGTTTTGCGATCATGCCGGCGTCGATCCGGCTGAAGGACGGCAAGGTGCTGACGCTGGTGCGTTGCTCGACGGCAAGCCGCGGCCCCGACCGCAAAGCGTGGATCGAGGCCTATACCTCCGGCGACGAGGGCAAGACCTGGGAATTGATCGGCCGGCCGGTGCCGAATACGGGTTACGCCGGCAATCCGCCGACCCTCAACCGGTTGAAGGATGGCCGGCTGGCGCTGGTGTTCGGTTATCGCGACGCGCCTTTTGGCCTGCGCGCCCGGGTGAGTTCCGACGAGGGCAAGACCTGGAGCGAGGATATCATCATCCGCGACGACGGCGGCATGTCCGATCTCGGTTATCCGCGTACGGTCGTCAGAGCGGATGGGAAGCTGCTGAGCGTCTATTATTACAACTACGGCAGCGATCAGGAGCGCTTCATCGCCGCCTCGATTTTCGACATGGCCGGCTGATCAGCCGCGCGGCGACCGGCAGGACAATCGCATATGAGATGCGAGGCGGCGCGGCAGTCTTAACCCTCCCCCTTGTGGGGAGGGTGGCCGGCAGGCGGGAGGGGTTTTGATCCGGGGCGAAGACCCCTCCCCAATCCCTCCCCACAAGGGGGAGGGGCTCCACGCGCCGCCGCACGCTCCATTTGCGATTGCCCTGCGGTTCTTCAGAAAGCAGATTCGGAAAACATGTCTGGTGCCTGCCCTCAGCCGCTCCGCCAGGAGTCGGTGAACGCGGCATTTTGGATTGACACGTGTCGTAAGACATCATATCTCTTGGGTCGCTATTATCTATCTGCCGGGAGGAGACCGGCAACCCAAGGGAGGACGGCCATGAAGCCGCTATTGAGAATAGTGGGACCGGTATTGCTCGGTTCCACCCTGCTTTTCCAGCCTGCCCACGCCGAAACCCCGCCGAATATGCTGGTTGTCGGCTTCTCGATGACCAATATCCTGACGCTCGATCCCGCTGCCATTACCGGCAAGGAGACCGTACAGGTTCTCACAAACATATATGATAACCTGGTGGCGCTCGATGCTGTCAATCGCGCTCAGGTCGATCCGCAGCTGGCGGAAAGCTGGACGATCGCCGATGACAACGGCTCGATCACCTTCAAGCTGCGCAAGGGGGCGACCTTCGCTTCCGGAAACCCGGTCACTTCGGCGGATGTGATCTGGTCCTTCAAGCGCCTGATGAAGCTCAACCTTGCCCAGGCGTCGTTCCTGAAGACCCACGGTTTCTCCGCGGCCAATGCCGACGCAAGCTTCACCGCTTCGGACGACGGCACGGTTGTCATCAAGCTGCCGAAGAAGGTCGACCCGCAGATCATCGTGCAGACGCTCGGAATTGTCGGCCCAGGCTCCATCCTCGACATGAAGGCGGTGATGGAGCACGACAAGAACGGCGATATGGGTGCCGCCTGGCTCACCAACAACTCCGCCGGCTCCGGTCCGTTCACGCTCGGCCAGTGGCAGTCGAACGAGCGCGTCACGCTCGAGCAGAACCCGAAATATTGGGGCGAAAAACCGGCCATGCGCCGGATCATGATGCGCCATCTGGCGGAATCGCAGAGCCAGCGGCTGATGCTCGAAAAGGGCGATATCGACATTGCCTATTCCATGTCGGCGGCCGACCTGAAGGCTCTGGAAGCCAACAAGGACGTCAAGATCCAGACGAATGGCGGCAGCGGCTTCTATTATCTCGCCGTCTCCATGAAGGACGAGAAATTCCAGAAGCCGAAGGTTCGCGAGGCGCTGCGTTACCTGATCGACTACCAGGGCCTCAATGACAGCGTGCTGCCCTATTTCGGCAAGCTGCGCGATCGTCCGGTTCCGGCGGGCATTTTCGGCGCCCTGCCGAATGCCGGCTACAAGCTCGATGTCGCAAAGGCCAAGGCGCTTCTTGCCGAGGCGGGTTATCCGAACGGCTTCTCGACAACGCTGCGCGCCATTTCCGACGTGCCGTTCATGAGCCTTGCGACCGCCATCCAGGCGACGCTGGCGCAGGCCGGCATCAAGGCCGAGATCGTCACCGGCTCCGGCGACCAGATCTACGGCGCGATGCGCGAACGCAAATATGAGCTTGTCGTCGGCCGTGGCGGTGGCGGCCAGCTGCCGCATCCGGACTCGAACTTCCGCGCCATCGTCTACAATCCCAACAATGCGGATGAGGCGAAGCTGACGAATTTCCAGGGCTGGCGCACGTCCTTCTATGATGAAAAGATCAACAAGATGATCGATGACGCGCTCGTCGAAGGCAACAAGGACAAGCAGATCAAGGAATACCAGGACATCCAGACCTATTACGCGGAGATGGTGCCGGCGATCCAGCCCTTCTCGGAAGTGGTCGACAGCGTCGGTTTCCGGGCCGACATCAAGGGTCTCGAACTGAACCCGTCCTGGTCGACCCAGCTTCGCACCGTCAAGAAAGAACGATAATCGTCGGCTGCCGCGGCGTGGGCCCTGTGGCCCGGCAGCGCCGCGGCGTCCGGATCGATGTTGAGGAAGCCCCATGAACAACGAGCGTCTCACCGCTTTCACGCGGCAGGCCGGCACCATATTGGCAACCCTACTCGGCTTGCTGATCCTGACCTTCTGCATCGGACGGCTGATGCCCGTCGATCCGGTCCGCGCCATCGTCGGCGAAGAGGCCGACCAGGCCACATACAACATGGTCGCGGAACGGATCGGCGCCAACCTTCCTCTCTACCAGCAGTTTTTCCGGTACGTGAACGATTTGGCTCATGGCGATTTCGGGACGTCGATCCGGACAGGGCAGCCGGTCATCAACGACATCCTGCATGTCATGCCGGCAACGATCGAGCTTGCCACTTTCGCAATCATCGTCGGGGCGGGCCTCGGCATTCCGCTCGGCATTCTGGCCGCCGTGCGCCGTAACCGGCCGGTCGACCACATCATCCGCTTCCTCACCCTCATCGGCCATTCCATGCCGATCTTCTGGACCGGCATGATCGGCCTGATCATCTTCTATGCGGCGCTGGATCTGGTCGGCGGCGGTGGCCGCCTGTCGGATTATTACATCGGCCTCGTGCCGGAAACGACCGGCTTCCTGCTGGTCGACTCGATCATCGCCGGCGACTGGGAGGTCTTGCGGGATGCGGTCAACCATCTGCTGCTGCCGGCGAGCATCCTCGGTTATTCGTCGATGGCCTATATCACCCGCATGACACGCAGTTTCATGCTGGACCAGCTGAACCAGGAATACGTGACCACGGCGCGGGTGAAGGGGCTGTCGAAGGGCCGCACCATCTGGCACCACGCGTTCGCGAATATCCGGGTGCAGCTGGTGACGATCGTGGCGCTCGCCTATGGCAGCCTGCTGGAAGGGGCGGTGCTCATCGAGACCGTGTTCTCCTGGCCGGGCTTCGGCCAATACATCACCAACAACATGCTGATCGGCGACATGAACGCGGTGATGACCTGCGTGCTGCTGGTCGGCATCATCTTCATTGCGCTCAACCTGCTTTCCGACGCGCTTTACAAGATCTTCGATCCGAGGACGCGGTGACATGGCAGCTCAATCTCTCGACATGCAGGACGTGGCCATGAACGGTACTCGCTCAAACCCAAATTCGGCCTTCCGCCGGCTGCTGGCCGTCATCCGCGAGCTTCTCGGCAACCCGTCTTCGGGCTTCGGCCTCGTGGTCATCACCATTCTGGTGCTGACGGCGATCGTCGCGCCGCTGATCGCGCCCTACGACCCGAATGTCATCGATCTCGGCAACACGCTGAAGCCGCCGAGCGCCGAGCACTGGTTCGGGACCGACGAACTCGGCCGCGACATCATGAGCCGCATCATCTACGGCACGCGCATCAGCCTGACGATCATCACCATCGTGTCGGTCATCGTCGGCCCGATCGGGCTGCTGGTCGGCACGACGGCCGGTTATTTCGGCGGCTGGTACGACACGATCATGATGCGGATCACCGATATCTTCCTGTCCTTCCCGAGCCTCATCCTGTCGCTCGCCTTCGTGGCAGCCCTCGGTGCCGGCCTCGAAAATGCGATCATCGCCATCGGACTGACCACCTGGCCGCCGATCGCCCGCCTCGCACGCGCCGAAACGCTGACCTTCCGCGGCGCCGACTACATCTCGGCCTCGCGCATGCAGGGCGCGTCGTCACTGCGCATCATCATCAAATCGATCATGCCGATGTGCCTGCCTTCTGTTCTGGTGCGCATCACGCTTTCGATGGCGACCGTCATCCTGACGGCGGCCGGCCTCGGTTTCCTCGGGCTCGGAGCGCAGCCGCCGCTGCCGGAATGGGGGGCGATGATCGCCACCGGCCGGCGCTACATGCTGGACAACTGGTGGCTAGTCGCCTTCCCGGGCGGCGCCATCCTGCTTGTCAGCCTTGCCTTCAACCTTCTCGGCGACGGCCTGCGCGACGCGCTGGATCCGAAACAGCGTTAGGATTTTCCCCATGGACAACAGCCAGGCACTCCTGAAGGTCGAAAATCTCCGCGTCAGCTATCGCGCTGGCAAGGCCTACAACACCGTCGTCAAGGGCGTCTCCTTCGATCTCGGCCGCGAGCGGCTCGGCATCGTCGGCGAATCCGGCTCCGGCAAGTCGACGATCGGCCGCGCGCTGCTGAAGTTGCTGCCGACCGCGAAGATCGAGGCCAACCGCATGGATTTCAGCGGTACCGACCTCATCTCCGCCAGCGAGAAGCAGATGCTGACGATCCGCGGCCGACGCATTTCGATGATCCTCCAGGATCCGAAGTTCTCGCTCAACCCGGTGCACCGCGTCGGCGATCAGATCGCCGAGGCCTACCGCGTCCACAGCAGGGCATCGGCCCAGGCGGCGAAGCAGAAGACGCTGGAAATGCTGGAAGCGGTGAAGATCCGCGATCCGGAACGGGTGTTCGGCCTTTATCCGCATGAAGTCTCGGGCGGCATGGGCCAGCGCATCATGATCGCCATGATGCTGATCCCCGAGCCGCAGATCATCATCGCCGACGAGCCCACCTCCGCGCTTGATGTCACGGTGCGCATGCAGGTCCTCAACATCCTCAACGAACTGGTGACCAACAAGGGTCTCGGGCTGATCATGATCAGCCACGACCTCAATCTGGTGCGCAATTTCTGCGACCGCGTCCTGGTCATGCGCCATGGCGAGGTGGTCGAGGAGCGAGCGGCGCGGGATATGCGCAACTGCACGCATCCCTACACCCAAGGCTTGCTTGCCGCACAGCCGCATATCGGCGGCAGCCGGAAGCCGCTTCCGGTCCTCAACCGTGAAATCATCTCCCAGGAGACCAAAGAGGTGCGCGCATGACCGCCATCGACGTCCGCAATCTCTCGATCGATCTCGGCTATGGTCTCGCAAAGAAGCGCATTCTCGGCGACGTCTGCTTTTCGGTCGAGGCCGGCGAATCCTTCGGGCTCGTCGGCGAGTCCGGTTCCGGCAAATCGACCATCCTGCGCTGCATCGCCCGTCTCCTGAACGTCTGGGAGGGCGATATCCAGCTCGAGGGACGGTCGGTCAACGACATGCCCTTCGTCGAATATTGCCGCACGGTCCAGATGGTGTTCCAGGATCCCTACGGTTCGCTCCATCCGCGCCAGTCGATCCGCACGGCGCTTCAGGAGCCGCTTCGCATCCATCGCATGGACCGCCAGGTCGAACGCATGGAGCGGGCTCTGATCGATGTCGGCCTCGATCCGGCCTTCCTGTCGCGTTATCCGCACGAGCTTTCCGGCGGCCAGCGCCAGCGCGTGGCGATCGCCCGCGCACTCATTCTCGAACCGCGCATCCTGCTTCTCGATGAGCCGACCTCGGCGCTCGACGTCTCGGTGCAGGCGGAAGTGCTCAATCTGCTCGCCGATCTGCGTGCAAAACGCAACTTGACCTATCTCTTCGTTTCCCATGATCTTGCGGTGATCGATCATATGTGCGAGCGGCTGGCGGTCATGCAGCATGGTCGCGTGGTCGAGGTGATGAGCCGAGACGTGCTGGCGACAGGCCAGGCCCAGGATCCCTATGCCCGGGAACTGATCCAGGCGAGCCTCGAATACGACCACGCTGTCTGAGTTTCACGTCTGAGACGCCATGGAGTGCCCGATGACAGCCGAAGCCCCATCCTCTACCTGGCGCCGCAGGGAGACCCTGAGTTCGCAGGTCGTGCGCACGATCGCCGAGCGTATCAAGCTTGGGGACTATCCGCGCGGCTCGAAGCTTCCGACGGAAAAGGCGCTGATCGATGAACTGGGCGTCAGCCGGACGGTCGTCCGGGAGGCGATCGCCAATCTTCGGGCAAGCGGCCTCGTCTCGATCCATCATGGGATCGGCGTCTTCGTTCGCCAGGACGCGGGTGTGACGCCTTTCCGCCTCGGCGATGAAAACCTGATGCTGGTCGAAAACCTGGTGAAGGGGCTCGAACTGCGCATCGGCATCGAATCCGAAGCGGCAGCGCTTGCCGCCGACCGGCGGACCCAGGCGGATATCCAGGCAATGACCGCGGCCTGCAAGGCCATGGATGTCGCCGTTCGCCGTGCAAGCCGGGACACGCAGGCGGATTTCGATTTTCACCGCTCCGTTGCCACCGCCAGCCACAACGAACATTTTTTCCGTATCTTCAACTATCTCGGCGAGACCCTGATGCCGCGCATGCGGCTCTCGACCCATGCGGTCGATGACGCGAGCCTCTCCGTGCATCTGGCGCGCGTCAATGAAGAACACCGTGCCATCCTCAAGGCGATCGAAGCCCGCGACGTGGAAGGCGCGCGGGGGGCGATGCGCAAGCACCTGGGCGACAGCCGCGACCGGATGCTCGAACGGCTGCGGCAACAGCAATGATCGACAGCGAGAACATGTCCAGCCTCGCGGCGAGGCTGCGCGACAACCTCTCGTTCGACTGGAATTTCCAACCGGCTGTGGAAAGCTTTCCGGACTGGCAGGACCGCACACGGAACAAGGTGCGCCACGCACTCGGCATCGGGCGGATCGCGCCCGCAAGCGCGTCGGTCGTCACAGAGTGGGCTGAAGACGGATGCAGGGCCCAAGAGCTCGAACTTGGCTTTTCGAACGGCGAAACGACGAGAGCCTATCTCCTTCGCCCCGGTACGAATGACGTTACGCCTGCCGTGCTGCTGCTGCACGACCACGGCTCGTTCTTCTCGATCGGCAAGGAGAAGATGATCCGCCGCTCCGGCGAGGCTTCCGAGATCGCAGCGGACACGGATCGATGGGCGGCGAAACTTTACGGCGGTCGGCATGTCGGCAACGAACTCGCCCGACGCGGTTACACCGTGCTTTGCGCCGACGCGCTCGGCTGGGGCAGCCGGAAAGGCAACGGTTACGAAGCGCAGCAGGCGCTGGCGGCCAATCTCATGCAGTTCGGCGTTTCCTACGCCTCCGTTATCCTGCTCGAGGACCTCGAGGCCATGGCATGGCTTCGCGGACTACCCGGCGTCGATGGAAACCGTTTGGCGAGCTTCGGTTATTCGATGGGCGGCTCGCGCGCCTGGCAGGCTGCCGCACTTTCGGACGACGCCAGGGCCTGCGTCGCCGGCGGCTGGATGGGGACGCTGCAGGGCCTCATGCAGCCGGGCAACAACCAGCTTCGCGGCCAGTCGGCCTTTTCCATGCTGCATCCGCCGATCGCGGGAAAGATCGATTATCCGCATTTTGCAGGCCTCGCCGCGCCGAAACCAGCGCTGATCTTCAGCGGCGCCGAAGACCGGCATTTTCCGGTGCCTGCCGCCTTGGCGGCGCAGGAGCAACTTCATGCGATCTGGAGCGCGGCGGGGGCCGAAGAGCGTGTCGAGACACGTCTCTGGCCCGGCGCAGCTCATGCATTCCCGGTTGACCAGCAGGACCATGCGATAGACTGGCTCGATCGGGTGATGTGAGGTGGGTTGGAGGGCAGGTCCTTTCGCGAAATGCGGGGTTGGATTTGACCGAGTCCGAGTATGCGGTGAGGCACCCCCTCTGCCCTGCCGGGCATCTCCCCCTCAAGGGGGTTCACCAATGGGATGCGAGGCGGTGCGGCTTTCTTAACCCTCCCCCTTGTGGGGAGGGTGGCCGGCAGGCGGGCGGGGTTTGGATGCGGAGCGAAGTCCCCTCCCCAACCCCTCCCCACAGGGGGGAGGGGCTCCACGCGCAAGCCCTGCCCCCGGGGAGATGTCCGACAGGACAGAGGGGGTATGGCGGGGCACGCCTTCCAATGCTCTTTCCGTGTTTTCCCGTGGACAATTCATCGCCGCCTTCCAGCACCTCCAATGACTTAACCACATCGTCGTCCCCGCCCTTCAAACCCATGCCTACAATTGCCTCGCTTCCGTCGCCGGAGTGTTTCGCGAGACGTTCGCGGGCAGGCGGAGGCCGGCGCTTTCATCGGAACCGTAACGTGCGGGAAAGGTGGAAGAGGTGAAAGCCATGGAGGGCGCGCTGAAAGGCAAACCTTCCTATCAAGCCTCCCCCTGGCCGCCGGGCCAGGTTCGGTTGAGCCGTGCAAGTGGCAAGCTTATCCCGAAAGGATGGGCGCGAATAAAGCCACGCAGCGAGGCGAGATGATCACCTGTAGAGGCCGGAAGCCTCGAAAAGACGCCGAAGGCCACGCGAATGCGGAGCCATACTATTATTTTACTATGAGGTTCCGCATTCGTGTGGGCTCTCCGATCTTTGACAGAGCCACGGCAGGTGACTGCGCGGGGCTCCGGAGTGTTGGCCGAGGGGCCGGAAATCAGCGAAATGATGTCACCGGCGAAGGTCTGAGCGCCTCCCGCGCGAAGGATTGCAATCCTCCGAAACTGGATCCTCGGGTCGAGCCCGAGGATGACGAGTGTGTTGGGAGGACTGCGAAAACAGCAGCCGTCCCGCTCGCCGAAACCTTGTTTTAAGGACCCGGTTGCTCTGGGCACCCGGGCACACCCTCTCCGTCGTCATCCTCGGGCTTGACCCGAGGATCCAATCACCGACGACAGGCTTGTGCCGACTGCAAAGACAAGAAACCCGGCCCCAAAGGGACCGGGCCTCTCTTTCCTGCTTGGGAGGCAGAATAAACGGTTCACTCGACCAAATTGGCGTTGATGAAGTCGAAGTTGATGTCTTCGCCCATGCCCGGTTTGTCGGAAATATGAACGAAACCGTCCTCGTCCATCGGATCGACGAGGGCGTTCAGGTATTCGAAGCCGTCGTCATATTCGAGGAACGGGTGCAGCAGGCCGCGCTCGTACCATTTCGCATTTTTGGTGCAGGCCGCGACGATCAGGTTCGGAGCGCCATTGCCGTGGATTTCGCAGTTCATGCCGAAGGATTCGGCCAGATGCATGGTCTTCATTGCCGGGCTGATGCCGCCGACGTCGTGGACGCCGGTGCGCAGGATGTCGCAGGCCTTCGAGGTGATCCATTCGGCGCGGCTGAAATGCTTGCCGCCGGCGCTTTCCGGACCGAGGACCGGAATGTCGAGGTTTTCCGCAAGCCAGGCGTAGGAGGCCGAGCTCTGCTCGTCCATCGGCTCCTCGATCCAGTCGAAGCCCAGCTTTTCGAGGCCTCTGCCGAGTTCCAGCGCTTCCGTGCGGGTATACCAGTGGAAGGCATCGATCATCAGGTGGATATCCGGACCGACCGCCTCGCGGACCGCGGCGCAGGCCTTGAGATCCATCTTGACATCAGGCGCCCAGGAGACCGGCGGCATCCAGGTGTGCAGCTTGATGCCCTTGTAGCCGCGCTTGACGAGCGTTTCGCCGAACCGGCCGTAATCTTCCGGCGTTGCGAGGCCGTTCTCCAGCTCGTCGCCACACATGATCGAGCCATAGGCCGGGATCTTTTCGCGGTAGCTGCCGATCAGTTTGTGAACCGGCATGTTCAGCTTGCGGCCGGCAAGATCCCACAGGGCGCAATCGACGATCGCAAGTGTGCGGTCGGTCAGCTGCATCGCGCTGCCGCGCTGCCAGTGAGCGAGGTCCTGCCACAGCCGCTCGCGGGCGAACGGATCTTCGCCGATCAGCACCTTCTTGACGAACTTGTCGATCACGTGCGGGCGAACGACTTCCGGCGCGGCAAAGCAATAGCCTTCCGCTCCGTCGTCGTCGACGATGGTCAGCAGCGCCAGGTTGACCTTGTGCGGCGGGCCAGGATGGGCGTGGCCGGCGGTATCCTGGTGGCGGCGCGTGGTATGGGAGAATACGCGCACATTGACGTCTACGATCTTCACGAAATTCCTCCTGTCAGAAGCAGAGGGACGAACCTCCGCCATTTCATGTCGGGACCCGGCGAGGGCCGGATCGGAGCCGCCCGTCGGGCGGCGGAAGTCTGTCGTTCACGCATCGTCCGGATGGCCGGCCGAGGCGAAGGCGCCGCCTTGATAGATGACGGCAGGATCGGTCGGGTCTTGCCTGCCGGCCGCCGTTTCCACTTCGACGCGCCACCTTGCGGCTGTGTCCTCAGGTTTCCAGCCGAGGAAAGCGGCATTGCGATTGTCCCACCACTGCTCGTCGTTGGCAGAGGCGCCGTAGACGATTGTGTGTGCGATCCGCGGCGCAGCAAAGGCGCGCCGGCAGAGGGAAAAGAAATCACGATAGCTGAGCCAGGTCGCCAGCATGCGTGTGTTGACCGGTTTTTCGAAGCACGAACCGATGCGGACGGACAAGGTCTCCTGCCCGAATTTTTCGAAATAGAGGCTGGCAATCGCCTCTCCGAAAACCTTCGAAGCCCCGTAGAGCGAGTCCGGCTTCGGCACGACCGTGTTGTCCAGCCTTTCATCGCACCGATAGTAGCCGACGACGTGGTTGGAGCTTGCGAAGACGATGCGCGGCAGGCCGTTGTGCCGGGCGGCTTCGTAGATATTGTAGAGGCCGACGATATTGCCCTGGACGATGAGATCGAACGTCTTTTCGAGGGAAATGCCGCCGAGATGAATGATGCCGTCGACGCCTTCGACCAGCCTTGCGACACCCGCGGCATCTGCAAGATCGCATCGGATGAAGGTTTCGTTCCCGTTCGCATCGGTGATCTCGCCGATATCCGACAGCACGACGTGTTCGGCGATCTCCCTCAGCATCGGCCGGATTGCCCGGCCGACACCACCCGCGGCGCCGGTTAAAAGCAGTCTCTTGAGCATTCTTCCCTCGTGGACGGGCCGATAGTGAATATCCGTCGATCCGCAGTGTCATCATACCTCATAGGTCATATCATACTATAGGTCCGTGGCTGGGCGTCAATAAAATTCTTGCCCGACGCTTGACAACACGGGCAGGTTTTACCCCTCTAAGTGGCTGAAATGGCAAAGCGAGAGAGCGGGCAGGCATTGAAGAGAGCAGATAACATCACCGGGGAGGCACCTTCCCGAAAAGGCCGCAACCTGGTCGAGACGGTTGGTCGGCGGATGCGGGATGCGATCACGAGTGGCGCGTTGAAACCCGGTGACAAACTGCCCACGGAAAGCGGACTGACCCAGCAATACGAGGTCAGCCGCACGGTCATCCGCGAGGCGATCGCCTCGTTGCGGGCCGATAATCTCGTCGAGGTCCGCCATGGCGTCGGCGTCTTCGTGCTGGCGCCACAAGCCGGGCTTCAGGGCGGCTTCCGCACCGTCGATGCCAGCCGGGTTTCCTCGATCATCGAGATGCTGGAAGTCCGCGCCGCCATCGAGATCGAGGCCGCGGGCCTTGCCGCCGTTCGCTCGTCGCCGGCGCAGCAGGAGTTGATCTTCGAATGTCTCGAAACGATCAAACGGCAGATCGCCGCCGGTGCGGCAACCGTTGAAAGCGATCGGGCTTTCCATCTTGCCATCGCGGATGCGACCAACAACCCGCGTTTCCGGGAACTCCTGGAGGCGATCGGCAAGCAGATGATTCCGCGATCGCTGCTGCAGGAGGGTGAAGTGGAGATTTCGCCGCCTGAATACCTGGCCCAGATCCAGGACGAACATGCCCGCATCGCACGCGCAATCACGGATGGCGATGATTCGGCTGCTCGCGACGCCATGCGCATGCATCTCAAGGGGAGCCAGCAACGCTATCGATCGCTGATACGGCGTCCGTGAGTTTCCCACAAAGATAATACAACTATTGACAGTCATAATATGACTTGGTAGCCTTCTGGAAATCAACCAGGAAGGGACTGCCATGTCTATGGATCCAAATGAACTGAAGCATGCGCTCGGCGCCGGCCTCCTGTCGTTCCCCGTTACACCGTTCGGCAAGGATGGCCTCTTTAACCGCAAGGCCTACGAGCAGCATGTTGGCTGGCTGGCCGGTTTCGATGCTTCGGTGCTGTTTGCCGCCGGCGGCACGGGTGAGTTCTTTTCACTGGAGCCCTCCGAAATTCCGGAAATCATCACCGCCGCCAAGGCTTCGGCTGGCAGCACGCCGATCGTTTCCGGCTGCGGTTACGGCACGCGCATCGCCGTCTCGATCGCCAGGTCTGCCGAAAAGGCCGGTGCGGACGGCATCCTCCTGCTGCCCCACTACCTGATGGATGCCAGTCAGGAGGGCCTTTACCAGCATATCAAGACCGTCTGCCAGTCGGTCGGCATCGGAGTGATGGTCTACAATCGTGACAATTCGATCCTGACGGCAGAAACGCTGGCGCGCCTTTGCGAGGCCTGCCCCAATCTGGTCGGCTTCAAGGACGGTTCCGGCGATATCGGCCTGGTGCGCAAGATCACCGCGATCATGGGCGACCGCCTGACCTATCTCGGCGGCATGCCGACGGCCGAGCTTTTTGCGGATGCCTATCTCGGCGCCGGCGTCACCACCTATTCGTCGGCGGTCTTCAATTTCGTCCCGGCGCTCGCCCAGACGTTCTACAAGGCGCTCCGCGCCGGGGATACGGCCGCCACCAACCGGATCCTCATCGATTTCTTCTATCCGTTCATGGAGATCCGCAACCGCCAGAAGGGTTATGCCGTTTCCGCCATCAAGGCCGGCGTGCGGCTGATGGGCTTCGATACGGGTCCGGTTCGCGCTCCTTTGACCGACCTGACCGCCGAAGAAATCAAGATGATGGAGGCTCTCTGCGAGCCCTATCGCAATGGCGCTCTCGGGGTGCAGGCGGCCGAATAGGCGTCCTCCTCTCCAACCCTCTCCCCGAGCGCATCAGCCGGCAGGTCCAACCTGCCGGCTTTTTCATGTCTGCGGCCGAGCGTTCGCAGCCCATAAAAAACGCCCGCAACCGAGGTTGCGAGCGCTCGTCCTGGGAGGGACTGATAGCTTGAGTGGTCAGCGCTGCTTGGACACGCTGCGCAGACGAACGGTCCACCCGTAGTGGTTCACATAGCCCTTGACGTCGGCACGATAGACGACGCTGTCGACAACCGCCGAAATCGGCTGCAGCGCAGGAACGAGTTCCTCGTATCGCTTCTGAATGTCTTCATAGGCCGTCTTCTGCTTCGCCTGGTCACGCTCTACCAGTGCCTTGGCCGACATGTCGTTCAGCTGCTGGTCGAAGAAGGACGTGCGCCAGCCGATGATGCCGCTGAGTTTGGCGTCGTCGGCGTTGTTGGGGTTGATGACGAGGGCGCGCAGGTTGGAATGCGGATGCGGCTCCTGGCCGCCGCCGCCGCGACCGACGAGCATTTCGAACTTGCGCTCGCGCATCGGGCCATAGATCTGGTCGCCGGCGCCCTGGACGATTTCGGCCTTGATGCCGGCCTGGGCAAGGGTTGCCTGGATCGCGGTGGCGGTGTCCGTGAAAGGCGGCTCGTTGAGCGTCAGGAGCCTGACCGGGAAACCGTCGGGATAACCCGCCTTGGCGAGCAGCTCCTTGGCCTTGGCGACATCGATCTTGTAGTCCGGATCGGCCAAGCTGCCGATGACGCCTTCGGCGACCGGGCGAAGACGTTTGGTGCCGTAGTTCGGCATGATCGTCTTGTTGATGCCGTCATAGTCGATCAGATACCGGATCGCGAGGCGCACGTCCGGGTTCCTGAAGCGCTCGTCCTTCATGCTCACGGCGAGGAAGTAGAAGCCCGAGCTCGGCGTGCTCTGCACCTCGACGTCCTTGTTCTTACCGAGCGCGGCGATATCGGGAACCGAAAGGCCGATCGCGACGTCCACGTCGCCCTTTTCCAGCATCAGCCGCTTGGTCTGGGATTCCGGCATGTGCCGGAAGATCACGCGCTTCATCTTGGGCTTCTCGCCCCAGTAGTCGTCAAAACGCGTCAGGATGAGCATTTCGTTGGAGGACCAGCGCGTCAGGCTGAAGGCGCCGGAACCGGCGGCGTTGATCTTTAGCCAGGCCGCTGCCTTGTCGCCGTTTGCCTCGTGGCTCATGGCGGTCTTCATGTCGATGACCGCGCTTGCATCCGGCTTGCCAAAAATGTCGAGCGTGAGCTGCGGATCGGTCGGCTGAGCCGGCTTGAGGGTGATCTTGTTGCCGTCGGCCGTCAGCAACTGGTCGATATTGCCAGCCTTGTAACCGAAGGACGACCAGACGCCCGCCCCGACCAGGCCAAGGCTGATATTGCGTTTGATCGACCAGACGACGTCTTCAGCTCTGACAGGGTTGCCGGACGTGAACTTTGCGCCATCCCTCAGCGTGAAGGTGATCGAGCCGTCATCCGCCGCCGTCCAGGAGCTGGCAAGGCCCGGATTGACGGTCTTCTTGTCCGGGGCGAGTTCCACCAGCGTGTCATAGAGATTGGCGATGACGCCTGTCGCCTCGCGACCTGAAATCGCCGCCGGGTCGAGGGTCAGGATATTGTTCATGCTGAGGCCGACGATCAGCTGGTCGGCGGGGGTATCTGCGTATGCGCCGATCGGCGCAGACAGCGTCAGAGCCGTGGCCAGAGCCACATGCTTCATCCATTTCATCTGGGGTTCCTCCATCCAGGCACTCAAGTGAGAGTATGACGTCACATGACTGCTGCGCTATATGAAGACCGAAAAGATAACCTTCGTCAATCGATACGGGCCGATAAAACAACGCATTTCGCGTTCTTTTGATCTCGACGCCGGGCAGTCAATGCCCTGGCATCCTATTTAGGTCCTTAAGTCATATTATGAGTTGACGCCCCTTCGGGGCACCTTCTAGATTGCAGGCAGCATATCGAGGAGGAATGGGGATGAAGCGGCTTCTGATCACCGGGGCGGCCGGCAACATGGGCAAGGCCATGCGCCAGCGGCTCGGGCACCTGGCGGAGATCATCCGCATTTCCGATATCGCACCACTGGACGATGCCGCGGCCGACGAGGAGCCGTTTGCCTGCGACCTGGCGGATTCCGATGCCGTCCTGCGCATGGTGGAAGGGTGCGACGGTATCCTGCATTTCGGCGGCGTTCCTTCCGAAAACACCTTTGCCAGCATTCTCGACAGCAATATCCGCGGTCTGCACAATCTCTACGAAGCGGCGCGAAAGCACGGTAAACCGCGCATCCTGTTCGCCAGCAGCAACCATACCGTCGGCTTCTACCGGCAGGACCAGTTCATCGGCGTCGATCAGCCGACCAAGCCCGACGGCCTTTATGGCGCCTCGAAATGCTTCGGCGAGGGTCTGGCGCAGATGTATTTTCACAAATTCGGCCAGGAGACGGCGATCGTCCGCATCGGTGCCTGCTGGCGCAGGCCGACGACGGTGCGGATGCTGTCGATCTGGCTGAGCTTCGACGACATGGCGTCGCTTGCGGAGAGGGTTTTCAAGGCTCCCTATCTCGGTTGCCCGACGATCTGGGGCGTTTCGGACAATCAGCCGAAGTGGTGGGACAACTCTGCTTCCGCTTATCTGGGCTGGGTCCCGAAGGACAGTTCGGAGATTTACCGCTCGGAACTGGAACGCAATCCCGGCATTCCTGACAGAGGATCGTCACAAGCCAAGTGGCAGGGCGGCGGTTTCGTCGACGATCCCATCTACACCGAAGCTCCCCGTGCCCTGAACCGGTAACGATCCCATGAAAATCACCGATCTCACTACCACCGCCGTCAGCCTGCCGCTTGCGGAACCGCTCGGCAATGCCACGGCGACCATCCATCAATTCTCCTGCATCGTCGTCGATCTCGTTACCGACGAGGGACTACGGGGCGAAAACCTGATCTTCACCATCCGGCCGGAGCAGATGAAGCTGCTGGATAGCATGGTGCATGTGCTGCGGGATGCGGTGATCGGACGCGATCCAGACGATACGGGCGCCTTCTGGGCTGATGCCTGGCGGCGCATCAACTTCATCGGTTTCACGGGCGTCTCGATCATGGGCATTTCCGCGATCGATGGCGCCATGTGGGATCTGAGAGCCAAACGCGCCGGGCTTTCGATCTCGCGGATGCTGGGCCGGTGCCGTGAGACTATTCCAGCCTATGCGAGCGGCGGCCTATGGCTCACTCAGGACATTCCCTCACTCGTCCGGCAGGCGGAAGGTTTTGTTGCAGCCGGCTTCAAGGCGATGAAGCTGCGGCTTGCTGGGCGGATCGACGTCGACCTGCCGCGCGTGAAGGCCGTTCGGGCAGCGATCGGCAGCGATATCGGGCTGATGATCGACGCCAACCAGGTGCTCGACGCTGACGCCGCGATCAAGCTCGGCGACGCTTTGGCACCCCTGGATATAGCCTGGTTCGAGGAACCGGTGCCGGCCCACGCATTGGAGGATTCGGCCAAGGTGGCAAGAGCCCTGCGCATGCCGGTCGCGTCCGGTGAAAATGAATATACCCGCTATGGTTTCCGGCGGATGATCGAAATGGGCGCCGCCTCCATTCTCATGCCGGATCTCCAGCGGGTTGGCGGCGTTACCGAATTCGCTCGCGTTGGCGCACTGGCGGCAAGCTTTGATCTACCAATCTCCTCGCATCTTTTTCCTGAAATGAGCCTGCAGCTGCTCGCCCACGTCCCGACGGCCCATTCCCTTGAATACGTGGAATGGTTCGCGCCGCTCTACGAGGAAAAGATAGGGCTCGTCGACGGGACGGCTCAGATCCCGGATGCGCCTGGCTGGGGAATGTCCCTCGACCGGGATGCGATCCACCGCCACGCTCTTTAGGCGGCAGTGCCGCCGCCCCGTATCCGGCCGGACAACAGATCGGTCGTGAGGAATTTCCCTTAACCGCTCAATCGGCCCAGATTTGCCTCGTTTTCTTGCGGATACGCAAGCAAAAGCCGATGTTCTGTTTGTTTCACGTCAAAGAGTAGATGGGGACATGGACATAGATTCTGCTTCCAGAGGACGGCGATTTACTCCGCCCCTTGTTCCGAAGGACAGAAACCATGACCGACACGATTCAGATGACCAGACGCTCGATCCTTGCGGGGGCAGCCTTCGTTGGCGCAATCGCACCGGTCGTGCAGGCTTCCTTCGCTTATGCGGACGAAGCGCCCCCGGCGAAGATGAAACCGGTGGATCTATCGCGCTTCCGTCGCGAGAAAATCGAGCTGGTGAAGCCGCCTTTCGTGCATGCCCATGCTCAGAAAGCAGACGGCCCGCCAAAGGTGATCGAAGTTACGCTGACCATCCAGGAGAAGAAGCTCGTCATCGACAAGGAAGGCACCGAGATCAATGCGATGACCTTCAACGGGTCGGTTCCGGGCCCGCTCATGGTCGTCCATCAGGACGACTATGTCGAGCTGACGCTCATCAACCCCGACACCAACGAACTCCAGCACAATATCGACTTCCATTCGGCAACCGGCGGCTTGGGTGGCGGTGCGCTGACCGTGGTGAACCCAGGCGAGAAAACCGTTCTGAGATTCAAGGCAACCAAGGCCGGCGTCTTCGTTTACCACTGCGCACCTCCCGGAATGGTGCCGTGGCACGTCACTTCGGGCATGAACGGTGCCATCATGGTACTCCCGCGCGACGGTCTCAAGGACGGCAACGGGAAACCGCTCACCTACGACAAGATCTACTATGTCGGTGAGCAGGATTTCTACGTCCCCCGCGACGAGAACGGCAAGTTCAAGAAATATGACAGCGCCGGCGAAGCCTATGAAGACACGCTCAAGGTGATGCGGACGCTGACCCCGACGCATATCGTCTTCAACGGGGCCGTCGGTGCCTTGACGGGCCAGAACGCCATGACCGCCGCTGTCGGCGAAAAGGTGCTGATCGTCCATTCGCAGGCAAACCGGGACACCCGGCCTCACCTCATCGGGGGCCACGGCGATTATGTCTGGGCCACGGGCAAGTTTGCCAACCCTCCGGACCTTGACCAGGAAACGTGGTTCATCCCGGGCGGGGCAGCAGGTGCTGCGTTCTATACCTTCCAGCAGCCCGGCATATACGCCTACGTCAACCATAACCTGATCGAGGCCTTCGAACTGGGTGCGGCGGCGCATTTCAAGGTCACCGGCGATTGGAACGACGACTTGATGACGTCGGTCCTTGCGCCGAGCGGCACCTGATCGGAAACGGCCGGGAGCATGGCATGAGCCTGTTCCCGGCCGGCCTTCATCCCCCGCAAGCGCCAGATTTCGCCTCGGGAGGCGAACATGCCATGCACACACGACAGGCCAAAGCTCTCGCTCCTCCATACCGGGCTTCCGATCACGCTGATCGCCGTGCTGGCGGCAGGTATCTTCCATCAGGCGGGCTTCATGAGGCCGGCGCCCCCAGAGGGCGCGGTCTATGAGCCCGCGACGGTCGTCGTTCCTCCCCGCACCTACAGCTACAGGAGCGACGGAGAGTTCCTGAAGGGCACGGCACCGATCGATGCGCCGATGAAGACGGTGGTCGCGGGGCCGAGCCTTACGATCATGAAATATCACGTCACGGCCTCGGAATACCGGGCGTGCGTTTCCGCAGGCGCCTGCAGATCGCCAGAAGCGGCTACATCAAGGACGGACGTTCCTGCCACCGGCGTGAGCTTCGACGATGCCACGGCTTATGCTCATTGGCTCTCCGAGGTGACCGGTGAATACTGGACGCTGCCGACAGACGAACAACTGGCGCAGGCCGCGGGCAGGAGATTTCCGGACGATGCTCTCGGTCTCGACCCGGATAGCAAGAACCCCGCGCTGCGGTGGCTCGCCGACTACGAGCGCGAAGCGCGCGAGCGGGCCGCAGGTAATCCCACCCCTCGGCCGACGGGAAGCTTTGGGGAGAACGAATATGGTCTGGCCGACTTTGGCGGCAACATCTGGGAATGGACCTCGACCTGCCATCGCAGGGTCCATCTTTATGCGAACGGTTCCGTTCGGGCCTTCGAGGAAAGTTGCGGCGTCTACGTGACCGTCGGCACCCATCGATCGCCGATGAGTTCCTTCATCCGCGATCCGAAAGGCGGCGGCTGCGCGGTGGGAACCCCGCCGGACAATCTGGGCTTTCGCCTGGTCAAGTCCACCCGCTGGTATGCGCCCCTTCTCAAGACGCTTCGGCAAGTGGGCTGGACAACGTGACCATCACGTCGCCATCCGGCCCCAAACCGACGCAAAAGCGAGCCGCGACAAACTCAAAACCGTTTGTCGTACGTCAAAGAGCACCGGCGGTTTTGCTCTAGTGTGAATTCCAACGAAGCCGTGGGCTTCCAGAAAAGGAGTAAGAAAATGAAGAAGATTTTGGCATCCCTGGTCGGTGCGGCGATCGTCACGGCTGTCTGCGCCACGGTGGCGTCGGCTGCCGATTTCGAAGTGCACATGCTCAACAAGGGTAACGACGGCGCGATGGTATTCGAACCGGGCTCCCTGAAGATCGCCAAGGGCGATACCGTCACCTTCATCCCGACGGACAAGTCTCATAATGCCGAGACCATCGAGGGGTTGATCCCAGAAGGCGCAAAGCCGTTCAAGGGCCAGATGAACGAAAGCGTCAAGATCACCTTCGACGTTGAGGGGGCATATGCCGTGAAATGCTCGCCGCATGTCGGCATGGGCATGATTGGCCTCATCGTTGTCGGCAATGCGCCAGCCAACCTGGAGGCCGTCAAGACCGCGAAATTGCCCAAGAAGGCTCGCGAACGTCTCGACGCGGATATTGCAGCTTCCGGCGTTTAAGCCGGGAGCGTTCGGCGGCGGCCATTCCCTCTCCCCCGGCCGTCGCCGCGCTTATTCTTCAGGTCTTATCAGCGCATCAAGCCAGCCATGCGAAGCGCGCTCTCGATGATCTGCTGGATACCTTCAGGCTCTTTTGCCTTTGGGGAAGAAACGGATGCCCGCTTGGGGCCGCCGGTCTTCGCCTGCAACGGCTCCGCACCTTCGCGAAGCAGGCCCCAGCTTTCTGCCGAATGAAGCGTCGACGATATGCCGACATCCAGCAGATAAGGTGCGGCGTTCTCGTCGCCGAGCGCCGGATCGATCGGGGTTCCGTGGCCCATTCCGGCAATGCTGTAATATTCGAGCGCCTGCCTGCCGCGGGCATCTTTCCATGCGGTTCTCGTCTGGCCGTCGATCTTTTCCTTGAGGTCCGGCCGCGAGCCGACCTCGTGAACGCCGCGCCACTGGTCGATGATCGCCTGCGCATTCGCCTCCGCGACCGTCTTGTCCTCGGTGCCCTGCCACACCGAGATGGTTGGCCACGGTCCCTGATGGGTGGAAGCGGCTTTCAGCCGCGACTGAAGCGTCGATGGTGCCGGCAGGCCGTGGCCGCGCATCCGGTCGAATGCTTCGGGCACCGTCGCGGCGACGCCATAGGGCAGTCCTGCGATGATTGCGCCACCCGCGAAAACCTCAGGATAGGCGGCCAGCATGACGTTGGCCATGCCGCCGCCTGCGGACAGGCCGCTCACATAGATGCGCGAAGTGTCGATCCCGTGCCGGGAGACCACGGCATCGATCATCTGGCGGATCGAGTGCGCTTCGCCCTGGCCGCGGCGCGTGTCGCCCGGAAGGAACCAGTTGAAACAGAGATTGCCGTTGTTGGCCCGGACCTGTTCCGGCAAGAGCACCACGAAGCCGTGCCGTTCGGCGAGCTTCGACCATCCGGTGCCGTGATCATAACCGGAGGCGGTTTGCGTGCATCCGTGGAGAACGACGACGAGGGCGGGATGTTTGGGAAGCAGGGAGGGGACGTAAACCTTGGCTGCCAGCGCTCCGGGGTTGGATCCGAAGCCCTCGAGCGCCTCCAGATGGCTGGGCGCGTCGGTCGGTTCCCAACCCAGTGATTTCAAGCGGGCGAGCCGCTCCAGCGTATCCGACAACGATCTCATCATGCCTCCTGGCAATCATTGCCGGGATGGCAGTGATCAACGACAACGTCCCCCTATATGGGAAGCGTTGCTGCACTGCACAATTATTTTTTTTTGCAAAGGTATGTTTCATCACGAGCCGGCGGGGGCCGACAAGTTGGCCGCGCGCGAGGTTTTGCGTCCGCTTTCGATCAACGCCCTAGTGTATTCGTGCTGCGCCGACAGGAACAGGCGTTCCGTCTCGCCCTGTTCGACGATTACCCCGCGTTTCATCACGATGGTTCGGTCGCAGATCTGCCGGATGACGGCGAGGTTGTGCGAGATGAAGACATAGGTGAGGTCGAGTTCGGCGCGCAGTTCCTGCAGGAAATCGAGCACCTGCGCCTGCACCGAGATATCGAGCGCCGAAGTCGGCTCATCGAGGATCAGCAGGCGCGGATTGAGGGCGATGGCGCGGGCGATGCAGATGCGCTGCTTCTGGCCGCCGGAGAGTTCGTGCGGATAGCGGTATTTGAACATTTTCGGCAGCTGGACGATGTCGAGCAGTGCTTCGACGCGCGCCTCGATGTCACGACGGCCCATGCTTGTCTGGATGCGCAGGGGCTCGCCGATCGCGTCGCCGATCGTGTGGCGGCCGTTAAGCGCCGAGTGTGGGTTCTGGAAAACGAACTGCATGTGCCGGCGCATCAACCGCATGGGCTCGCCGGTCAGGCCGGAAATGTTCCTGCCGTCGAAGATGATGTCGCCGGAGGTCGGCTCGATCAGCCGCAGCAGCATGCGCGCCAGCGTCGATTTGCCGGAACCGGATTCGCCGACCACGCCGAAGATTTCGCCGGTCGCGACGGACAGGTTGATGCCGTCGACCGCAGTCACCTCGCTGCCGGACTGGCTGCGGTAGACCTTCTTGAGGTCGATCGCTTCCAGAAGCACGCCAGGTTTCACCGGCGTGCCGATTGCCGGTTCGGCGACGACCTTTGCCGCGGCGGTATCGATGTCCGGCACGGCGGCGAGCAGGCGCTTGGTGTATTCGTGCTTCGGCGCGCTGAGGATATCCGCCATCAGGCCCTGTTCGACGATCTCGCCCTTGTACATGACCGCGCAGCGTTTCGCGATCGTGGCGATCGCGCCGATATCGTGGCTGATCATGATGACCGTCAGGTTGAGCTTTTCGACCAGCGAATTGATCAGGTCGAGCACCTGTGCCTGGACCGTCACATCGAGGGCCGTCGTCGGCTCGTCGGCGATCAGCAGGTCCGGCTTGCCGGACAGCGCCATGGCGATCAGCACCCGCTGGCGCATGCCGCCGGAAAGCTGATGTGGGTACTGGTCGAACAGCATGGCCGGGTTCGGCAGGCCGACTTGGTCAAGCAGGTCTTCGGTGCGGGCACGGCGGGTGGCCTTCGAGGAGACGCCATGGCCGGCTGCCTTTTCATGGGCGGCGATAACGTCGGAAATCTGCTGCCCGATGGTGAAGAGCGGGTTCAGATAGGTCATCGGGTCCTGGAAGATCATCGAGATGCGGATGCCGCGGATCTTCGTCCAGTCCTTTTCCGAAAGTGCCGTGATATCCTGCCCGTCGAAGGCGATGCTGCCTTCGACGACCCTGGAGGCCTTCGGGCCGATGCCGAGCACGGAGCGCACCAGCACCGTCTTGCCGGAACCGCTTTCGCCGACGATGCCAAGCGTATCGCCGCGGTTGACCGTCAGGTTGATGTCTTTGAGCACATGCACCGGCCCGTCGAAGGTGCCGATGTCGAGCCGGTAGTTCTTAATGTCGAGAAGAGGTCCGGTCATCGGTCGCGGCTCCGGGGGTCGAGAATGTCGCGCAGGCCGTCGCCAAGAAGGTTGAAGCCGAGCACGGTCAGGAAGATCGCGGCACCCGGAAAGAGCGAATACCACCACCAGTCCGGCATGTAGGTGCGGGCGACCGAGATCATCGCGCCCCATTCCGGTGCCGGCGGCTGGGCGCCGAGGCCGATGAAGCCGAGGCTGGCGGCGGAGAGGATCGCCATACCCATGTCCATGCTCATCTTGACGATGATCGGCGACATGCAGTTGGGCAGGATGTGGTGCCAGAGGATCCAGGGCGTTTTGGCGCCGATCGAGCGGGCCGATTCCACGAACAGCTCTTCCTTGACGGACAGCGTCTTTGCCTCCACCAGCCGCACATAACCCGGCCACCAGACGAGCGACAGGGCCAGCACGCAATTGGTGATGCCGGGGCCGAGTGCGGCGACGATCGCGAGCGCCAGAGCCAGGCCCGGTACTGCGAGGAAAAGCTCCGTGATGCGCATGATGACGGCGCGCACCCAGCCGCCGCGATAACCGGCGATGATGCCGAGCGGCACGCCGATGACGGCGCCGACGCCGGTGATGATCAGCCCGATCCACAGCGAGGTGCGGGCACCGATGATGACGCGCGAAAGGATGTCGCTGCCCATCTCGTCGGTGCCGAACCAGTGACCGACGCTCGGGCCCATCAGCTTGTTGGCCATGTTGAAGGCGCCGACGGTATCTTCCGGATAGGGCGCGAGCCAAGGGCCGAGTGCTGCAAGCAACAGGAAGAGCACGACCAGGCCGAGGCCGAGCATGGAGGAGAAGCTCTTGCCGAACATGTGGGCATAAAGCCGCCACTGGCGGATCTTGCTTTCATGCCGTTCGCGGAAGGTGAGGGGCCGGGAGAGTTCCACGGGCGTCGTCATCAGGCGCTCCTGAGGCGGGGGTCGATCCACGCATAGGCGAGATCGACAAGGGTATTGGCGACGATGAAGAAGAAGCCGATCACCAGCGTGACGCCGATGACAGGCTTGAAATCCGATGAAAGCGCCGAGGAGACGGCGTAGAGCCCGATGCCCGGCCAGTCGAAGACGGTTTCGACGAGAACGGTCGAGCCGAGCATCCAGCCGAAGCGCAGACCGATCATCGCCAGCGTCGGCAGCAGCGCGTTCTTCAGCGCATAGATTGCGACGATGCGGAAGGAGGCGATGCCGTGGGCGCGGGCCGCGACGATGTAGTCCGACTGCAGCACTTCGATCATCTCGGCGCGGTTGACGCGCAGGATCGAGGCGAGGCAGGGGAAGGAAAGCACGATCGCCGGAAGGATGATATGCCGCAGCGATATCCAGAACGTGTCCAGCCGGCCGGCGAACAGGCTGTCGACGAGGAGTAGGCCGGTGATCGTCTGCGGCGGGCGGGTGACCAGCGGCAGACGGCCCGAGACCGGCAGCCAGCCGAGATCGACCGCGAATGTCAGCTGCAGGATGATGCCGAACCAGAAGGCTGGCAGAGCGACGCCCGAGATCGAGAAAATGCGGGTCGCATGGTCGATCGGGCCGTCCTTGTAGACGGCCGACAGCATGCCGAGCGGCACGCCGACGACGATGCCGAGCGTCATGGCGACGAAGACCAGTTCCAGCGTTGCCGGCGCATAACGCAGCACCTCTTCCAGCACCGGCCTCGTGGTGACGATCGACTGGCCAAGATCGCCGGTGACGAGGTCGCCCATATAGACGACGAACTGTTCGGGCAGCGACTTGTCGAGACCGTATTCTGTACGGATCGTCGCCACCATGTCCTCGGTCGCGTTGGGGCCGGCGACCAGCCGGGCGGGATCGCCCGGCGCGACATTGGTGATGACGAAGGTGAGTGCCGCAATGCCGATCATGGTTCCGACCAGCGTCAGCACTTTGCGGAAGGCGAAGGTCAACATCGTCTTCTCCGGTGGTTATCTTCTGAAACTGCGCATGGTCCGGCCGGTTGGGAAAGCCGGACCATGCGCATCATGTTGGCTGCAGGAGGGGACGCAAGCCAGTTTCTATTCGGCCTTCACCCACATCGGGTAGAGATCGACTTCGCCGGTGAAGCGGACCGGGCTGAACTTGAAGCCCTGCAGGTAGTCGCGGTGCGCCCAGCGGCGGTTCTGCAGCATGCCGAAGACCTCCGGCTGATCGGCGACGATCTGCTTCTGGATGTCTGCATAAAGCTTTGCGCGGTCGTCCCAGTTGGTGGCGGCGCGGGCCTGGTCGATCATCTCCGAAACCTTCGGGTTGTCGTAGAACATCATCGCGTAATACTGGCCCCAGCTCGCCTTGTGGTACTGGTAGGCGACGGCGTCCGGGTCGGTCGAGACCGGTGTGGTGAAGACCGAGGTCATGGCCGGCGAAGTCTCGACCTTGGAACCGGCGGCGACCATGTTCGGCCACTGTTCCGGCTTGACCTCGACGGTGATGCCGAGCTCCTTCAGGTTGTCGAGCAGCACGAGACCGATGCGGCGGGCTTCTTCGAGGCCGGCGACATGGACGTAAGGAAGGGTGATGCCGCCGTTCGGATAGGCGGATTTCGCCAGGTATTCCTTGGCCTTGGCGATGTCCTTGCGCGGGACGCCCGGAACCGAGACGAAGCCCTTCATGGCGTCCGGCAGCGGGCTGCTCTCGAGCGATGCGGCGCCGTTGTAGATCTGGATCAGGGCATCGTAGTCGACCGCATAGGCGATTGCCTTGCGCAGGTTGATGTCGGCGGTCGGGCCCTTCTGGGTGTTGAACTTGATGCCGAAGGTGGTCATGCCCTTATGGTCCTCGATGACCACGCCCGGCACGCGCTTGATCTGGATGTAGTCGTCCGGCGTCAGACCTTCGACAATGTCGGCTTCGCCGCGCTGCAGGGCGGCCTTCTGGGCGGCCGGCTCGCGGATGATCTTGTAGATCACGCCGGCCGGGCGGTTCTTTTCGCCCTGCGGCCAGCCCTTCCAGTAGGTGTCATTGGCCTCGATTTCATAAAGAACGTTCGGTTCCCAGCGGCCGAGCTTGAACGGGCCGGAGCCGGCGGCATGATCGGTCAGCCACTTCTGGCCGTAGTCGCCGTCGACTTCATGAGCCTTCACCTCAGCCGGGTTGACGATGTACCACCAGGGCAGGAAGGACAGGAACGGTGCATAGGGCGCCTTGAGATCGAAGCGGACGGTGTTGGCGTCGACGGCGACGATGTTCTCCGGCGCCAGGAAGTCCTTGAGCATCCAGGCGACGCCCTTGTTGAGCTTCAGGCCGCGCTCGAAGGAATAACGCACGGCTTCGGCGGTCACCGGATCGCCGTTGTGGAACTTGGCGTTCTTGGCGAGATGGAAGGTCCAGCTCTTGCCGTCGGCGCTGGTTTCCCACTTCTCGGCGAGCCAGGACTTGATCTCAGCCGGGTTGCCTTCGTACTTGACCAGAGCATCATAGACCGACTGCTGGATCATGCGCGTCGACCAGTCGTAGCGGACATGCGGATCGAGGACCGGGATGGCCTGACGGCCGCCGAAAACAATGACGTTGCCCTTGTCGGTGCGCTCGAAGGCGCCGGCGGGCGAGGCGAGGATCGAGGAGGCGAGCAGTCCTGCGACCGCGACGATTCTCAAGGTTTTTCCGAACATGTGGTTCCCTCTGTTTTTAATGTGGCTCGGTATCAGATCATCTGGCGGACGACGCCCGCGACGACGCGGCGCGACAATAGAACCGGGGCGTCGACGGCGCGGCGCACCTCGTCCAGCATCCCGGCGGAATAACCCATGCAGTGCATGACGATGAGGTCGCAGCCTTCAAGCGTTTTTGCCCGTTCGCCGACATCGTCGCCGGCATAGGGGGAGGCGGCGACGAATTTCGGCTCGCCGCTGAAGACGTGGCGATCGGCGAAATCCTTGACCTGCCGTTCGAGCGGCAGGATGACGCCGAGCTTGCGGGAGGAAGCGGCAAGCGCCTCGACGGTCGAATCGACGATCCGCTGGGCCTCGACGACCAGCGTGTTTTCGAGCGGATCGATCCGGGTGCCGGTGCAGAGAAGAACGACGAGGTCGAAACCTTGCGCATCGATCTCCTTCAAGAGAACGTTTAGCTTCTCCTCGGTGCGGGCCTTGGACGTGACGATCTCCTCGCCGCTCTTCAGACGCGTTGCGAAGGAATGCTCGCCGTCGACAGCGCGCATCGCATCGAGCTCGCCGGAGTTCATGCCGTCGAGCACGCCGAATTCGCGGAACTCGACGCGACCTTCCGGCAGGCCGATGCCGATCTCGGCCATCATTTCCGGAACGATGTCGGCACGTGGTGTCTGACCGATGGTCACAAAGGCGATCTTGGATGTGGAAGGCATGCTCTCATCGTTCCCTGCATGACATTATCGACAGGGAGCCTAGCGCCCGGAAGCGCGGCTTCACTATAGGGTAATGCCCCTAGAACGACATGATTCTGACATGCTCAAGGCGACCAATTTTTAGGCAAAGATCTCTTCTGGCGCAATTTTCTTGCGCGAACCGGATTATTTCGATCAGGGATGACCGGCGGTGATGACCATGCGGATCAGGGCGTTAGACGATGTAACTTCCATCTTGCTCATGACATTCGAGCGGTGAATCTCAACGGTCTTCGGGCTGATGCCGAGCTGGCGGGCGATCGCCTTGTTGGACAGGCCTTCGGCCACCAGCGACAGAACCTGCCGCTCGCGCGGCGTCAGGCGAAGCAGCTTTTCGGCAAATTCCGGCGAAACGCCCGGCAGAGTGACGGGCTGCGAACGATGCAGGAGGAGCCGGATGGCGCTTGCGACGATGCGGCGGGCGAGCACGACGGGCTTGCCGCTCGCCTTCGCCACCATCTGCCGGTCGGCCTCGGTAAAGCTCACGGAATTGAGGACGATGATTTCCGCATCGGCGAGATCGACGAGCGCGCCGGCCAGCAGTTTCCGGTCACCGTCGGCGGCGTAGCTGGCGCAGATCTTGTAAGGGGCCAGCGCCGGGATATCGAGTTCCTCGATCTGCTGCTGCAGCGGCTGGATGAGGCCGACGGAAGAGCCGTGCGCGGCGAGCGAAATCACCGCCGATTCCATGGCACGCTGGGCATTGACGGTCGGGCAGGTGCTTTCGAAATCGCGGAACAGGCCGGTCGAGAGGATGACGACCAGATCGAATTCGTTGGGGTGGAAGGCGGCGGCGATCTTCGCCATGCGCTCGGCGATCCGCGGCTTGGACACGACGATGTCGGTATTGTCGGCAAGCCGGGTGACGATGCTCTGTTCGCCCGGCCTGACCCTGAGATCGTCGATCTCGGCTTTGGAAAGCCCGTCCAGCGCGCCGATCTCGAGCGCTTCGATCGGCACATCGAGATTGGTCAGCATGTCCCCGATGAGATCGGCACGCGGCGTCTGGCCGACGCTCAAAAACATCACCCGATGGCGCAATTCCGCACCTTCCGGCGAGGTCGGGGCCAGCGCATATGGGCTCTTCGTCACCTGCAGGGAATCGGTCCTTTCGATCGTCAAACCATGATTGCGCCGAGCGTGCCCAAAATCAAGGCAAGCTCATTCTAGGGGCAGTCCCCTATAGGCATCCTTCGTCACTCATGGCTAGGTTCTAGCACATTCTTCGGAGGTAAACATGATCCGTGATTTCGAAGCGAGCGAGATCGACCCGCTTGCCGTAGGCGCCTGGATTCTCGGCACCGGCGGCGGTGGCAGCCCCTATCTGGCGCAGCTCAACCTGAAAAAGCTCTACAAGGACGGCAAGCGCGTCAAGCTGATCGATCCCCAGTCGCTCGATGACGGCGATGCCGTCGCCGTCGTCTCCAAGATGGGCGCGCCGCTGGTCGGCCAGGAGCGCCTCGTCGATCCCGCGCATCTCGCCCGGGCCATGCAGCTGATGGAAGAATATACCGGCCGCAAGTTCCGCGCCGTGATGAGCGTCGAGATCGGCGGCGGCAATGCGCTGTCGCCGTTCCTCGCCGGCGCCATGCTGGATATTCCGGTCGTCGATGCGGACGCGATGGGTCGTGCCTATCCGGAAGCGCAGATGACGAGCTTTGCGATCGGCGACCTGCCGATGTATCCGCTGACGCTGGTCGATTGCCGCGACAACGAGGCGATCGTCGCCAAGGCCGCGTCCTGGAAGTGGATGGAACGGATTTCCCGCAAGATATGCACCGAAGTCGGCTCGACGGCGGCGACCTGCAAGGCGCCGCGCACCGGCCGGGAAGTCAAGGACTGGGGCGTGCTCTACACGGTGACCAAAGCCGTCAGCCTCGGCCGCGCCGTGCTTGAGGCCCGCGCCGCCCATACGGATCCCGTCGAGGCCGTGCTTGCCCATGAGGGCGGCAAGGTGCTGTTCAAGGGCAAGATCGCCGATGTCGACCGCACCACGACGGGCGGCTTCCTGCGCGGCTCGGCGATGATCGAAGGCCTCGACGGTGATCGCGGCTCGAAGGTCGAGCTCGCTTTCCAGAACGAATGGGCGGTCGCCTTCCGCGACGGCCAGCCGATCGCCATGACGCCGGACCTGATCTGCCTGCTCGATACAGTGTCGGGCGAGGCGATCGGCACCGAGACGGTGCGTTACGGCCAGCGCGTCACGGTCGTGGCACTGCCGGCGCCCGAGGTGCTGACCAGCGCCAAGGGCCTCGAACACGTCGGCCCCCGCGCCTTCGGATATGACCTGGATTTCAAATCGGTGTTTGCAGCATGAAGCGGATCGGAATTGACGTCGGCGGCACCAATACGGATGCCGTACTCATCGATGGCGAGAAGGTTCTCTCGGCCATCAAGTTTCCCACCACGTCGGACGTGATGCAGGGCGTGGTCAATGCGATCGGCCATGTGGTCGCTTCGCAGGCGCCGGGCGCGGCACCGGTCGATGCGGTGATGATCGGCACGACGCATTTCACCAATGCGGTGGTCGAGCGTGCCCGTCTCGATCGCGTCGCGGCGATCCGCATCGCCATGCCGGCCGGCGCCTCGCTGCCGCCGATGGTCGACTGGCCGGACGAGCTGCGCGATGCCGTCGATCCGCTCTCCTTCATGGTGCATGGCGGTCACGAATATGACGGCCGGCCGCTGGTGCCGCTCGCCCGCGACGAAGTGCGCGACGCAGCGATGAAGATTCGCGACGCCGGCGTCGATTCGATCGGTATTACGGCTCTCTTCTCGCCGCTGACGGCGGAATGCGAGCTGGAAGCAGCCGAGATCGTCCGTTCGGTGATCCCCAATGCGCGCATCACGCTGTCCCATACGCTCGGCCGTATCGGGCTCCTGGAGCGCGAGAACGTCACGCTGCTGAACGCTGCGCTGCAGGGGCTCGGCCGCAAGACGATCGACGCGTTCAAGGATGCGCTGAAACAGGCCGGCATCGACGCGCCGTTCTACCTGACCCAGAACGACGGTACGGTGGTGCTGGCCGATGTCGCCGCTGCCAACCCGGTCTACAGCTTCGCGTCCGGCCCGACCAATTCCATGCGCGGCGCGGCGTTTCTGACCGGCCTCAAGGAGGCCATGGTCATCGACGTCGGCGGCACCACATCGGATGTCGGCTGCCTGGTTGGTGGCTTTCCCCGCGAAGCGAACAATGTCGTCGAAGTCGGCGGCGTGCGCACGCTCTTCCGCATGCCGGATCTGCTGCCGATGGCGCTCGGCGGCGGTACGATCATCGATCCGGAAACCCGCAAGATCGGGCCACGTTCGGTGGGTTACCGCATCACCGAAAAGGCTCTGGTCTTCGGCGGCGATACGCTGACGACGACGGACGTGGCGGTCGCTGCCGGTCTCGTCGAGATCGGCGACCGCGACCGGGTCAAGCATCTCGACAAGGCGCTCGTGGCCGACCTCCTGAAGCGTGTCGAGGCGATGGTCGAGGACGGCGTCGACCGGATGAAGACGTCTGCCGAGGGCGTGCAACTGATTGCCGTGGGCGGCGGTGCGTTCCTGATCCCGGAAAAGCTCAAAGGTGCCAGCGAAGTGCTGCGCGTCGAACATGCCGGCGTGGCGAATGCGCTCGGTGCCGCGATGGCGCAGGTTTCCGGCGAGGTCGACCAGGTGTTTTCCGGCATGTCGCGCGAAAAGGCGATCGCCGAGGCCGAGCGCATCGCCCGCGCCCGCGCCGTCGAAGCAGGTGCCAGCGTCGATACGATTGTGACGCTCGATACGGAAGACATTCCGATCGCCTACCTGCCGGGTGATGCACGGCGGGTGCGGGTGCGCGTCGTCGGCGATATCGCCTTCATGAAGGACCAACAGAAGCGCGTGGCCGGCGCCTTGCGCTGAACCCAAATCTCCTCCCGGGGGGAATCGGCGGGCCGGCTTGTTGCCGGCCCGCCGATTTCATTTGGAGCTGCCGGGATCGCCTCGGCATCGATGGCGGTTATCTGCCGGCCTCTGCTCTTCGAGAAAATTCGGAGGTATATTTATTTTACCGAAGATGGCAGTTAAGCTTACCTTTATCGATATCTCCGAGGTGACGGCTTCATGACACAAGAATTCATCCAGGCGCTCCAGCGCGAACTCGGCCCCGACGTCTTTTTCGGGGAGGACATCCCGGTTCGATTCCATAACGATTGGGGCGGCCTTTCGCCGGTGGTGCCGCTGGCGCTGGTGCGGCCGCGCACCACGGAACAGGTCTCCGTAACGCTGCGCCTCTGCAACGAGTTCAAGGTGCCGGTGGTGCCGCAAGGCGGGTTGACCGGTCTTGCCGGCGGTGCGCGGCCGATCGAGAATGGCGTGGCGCTGTCGCTCGACCGCATGAACGGTATCGAGGAAGTCGATACCGTGATGGCGACGATGACGGTGATGGCGGGCACGCCGCTCAGCGTTATCCAGGCGAAGGCCGAGGAGGCGGGGCTGTTCTTCGGGCTCGATCTCGGCGCCCGCGATTCCTGCCTCATCGGCGGCAACCTCGCCACCAATGCCGGCGGCAACCGCGTCATCCGGTTCGGCATGGCCCGCGAGCATGTGCTGGGCCTCGAAGTGGTGCTGCCGGACGGCACGATCGTCAAGTCGTTGAACAAGATGCTGAAGAACAATGCGGGCTACGACCTGAAGCAGTTGTTCATCGGCTCGGAAGGCACGCTCGGGGTCATCACCCGAGCCGTGCTGCGGCTGCAGGCGAAGCCCGCGGAACTGGCGAGTGCCTTCTGCGGCTGCCCGGATTTCCGCTCGCTTCTGGAGCTCTTGAAGAGCGCCCGCCAGGGCATGGGCTCGGCGCTGACCTCGTTCGAGGTGATGTGGCCGAGCTTCTACGACTTCATGACGGGCAAGCTGCCCGCCCTGCGCCGCGCCTTCAAGGAGCCGCATGGTATCTATGTGCTGATCGAGACCGGCGGGCGCAATGCGGATGAGAACCGGGCGCTGCTGGAGCAGGTGCTGTCCGATGCTCTGGAAGCCGGCTGGGTTTCCGATGCGGTCCTGCCGTCCTCCGAGCGCGAGACGAAGGATCTCTGGGCAGTGCGAGAGAGTGTGTCGGAATACGGCAAGCTGATGGGGCCGCTGACCGCCTTCGACGTCGGCCTGCCGACCAGTGCCGCCGGCCAGGTGGTCGACGAGATCGAAGCGGCGATGAAGGTCCGCTGGCCGGATGCGATTGCGCTCAGCTACGGCCATATCGGCGATAGCAACCTGCATCTCGTCTGCAACATACCATCGGCCGGCAATGATCAGCCGCATAAGGCGATCACCGAACTCGTCTTCGGCTCAATTGCGCGCGAGGGCGGCACGATTTCCGCCGAACACGGGATCGGCCTGCTTAAGAAGCCGTATCTCAAGCTGTCGCGCACGCCGGAGGAGCTGGCGCTGATGGGGCGCATCAAGCTCGCGCTCGATCCCAACAATATTCTGAATACCGGCAAAGTGCTTTCCGTCTGAGCGGTAGGAGGTGCTGGTGGACCGACATTTTAGGCCCGTCAAAGTCCTGCTTCCGAATGAAGAGGTGGCGCGCAGGCTTGCCGATGCCATCAGGGCCGGATTTTTCCGGCTCGGCTCGCGTCTTCCTTCCGAGCGGAGTATCGCCGAACAGATGCAGGTGAGCCGTCCGACGGTGCGGGAGGCGGTAAAGCTGCTGGTCGAGGCCAATATTCTGACCGTCAGGCCGGGCGCCGGCGGAGGCACGTTCGTCAGCAGCGAGATCGTGCCGCTCGACCTGATCGTGCCGAGGCCGGACATGCGGCCGGGCGACATCGACGAGGCGATCGAAGTGCGCCGACTGATCCTGCCCTGGGTGGCGCAGATCGCCTCGCAATATGCCGAGGATGCGGATTTCGACCGGATGCGGGAGGCGATCCGGTTCGGCCGGGATGCGCTGCCGCCGCCGGAGGTGACCAAGAGCAGCCCCGAGCATATCAGCTCGATCATCATCGCGTCGATGCGCTTCGACCTCGCCCTGGCGCGGGCGACCCGCAACGGCCTCGTGCTGGAACTGATGGAACTGCTGCTGCAGTGGGTGGAGCCGATGCGGCACAGGACGCTGCATAGTCGCGCCGATCTCGTGCTGTCGCTCGAACTGGTCGAGACCATGATGCGGGCGATCGAATCCGGCGACCCTGCGCAGATTGCCGAGATTACCGAACGCCGGCTCGGCATTTTGGAAAATGCGCTTGAGGAGCAGACGGGCCGGCGCCTTCGCCGCAACCGCCGGCCGTCCAATGCGGGCTGATCAGCGCTCCAGCCTTTCGTGCCAGGCGGTGCGATAGGCGTCGATGTTCCAGGTTGGCGCGGGCACGATGCGGCCCGGTTTGGTTGCCGGTGAAATGCCTGCGAGAAGCGCTGCGCCCTGACTTGTGCCGGTCGAGCCCGGAAGTGCCATCACCTCACGGCCGAGCAATGCGCTCAGCGCCTGAAGATAGGCAGGGTTGGCGGAGAAAGGGCCTTCGACCAGAACCGGTCCCTTGGCGCCGATGAGATCGAGACAGGTCTCCGTCATCAGCGCGAGATAGAGGCAGGCTGCCGCCCAGCGATGGTCAGCGGAGGCAGCGGCGTCGCCGATCCATTGCGGCTCGCGGCCCGGGAAGGGGCCGGAGCCGCCTGAAACGTTCGGCAGAAGCATCAGGCCTTTTTCGATGACATGAGGAATGGCTGCAAGCGCCGCTTCCGGCGACAATGGACCGAGTTCGGCCGTCAGCATCTCGAACTCGCGGCCGCCCATGAAGCGGCTCGAGGGTACGGCGCGGCCATAGGCGTCGACATTGGCAAGCACGTCGCGCTGCGGGTCGAGATGGTCGAGATCGCCGCCGACCGCGAAATTGATGACCCATGTGCCGGTAGAGACGACCGCGAATGGCGGCTCGCGTCCAACCAGATGAGCCAGCAGCGAAGCGTTGGAATCGTGGATGCCGCAATGGACCGGGATCGGTTTCGTAGTTCCGATCTGCGCTGCAATGCCTGGCAGTAGGGGACCGAGCGTGTCAAAGGCCGAATGGACCGGGGCCATCAGGTCGCGAATCCCGAGCGTATCGACCAGCGGAGAATAGGCGCCTTCACGCGGGCGCCAGAGGTCCGTATGGCAGCCGAGTGACGTGACTTCGTTTGCCGCAACACCGGTCAGCCTGAACGCCCAATATTGCGGGTAGGTGAGGATGGTGCGGACGCGGGCAAAGGCTTCAGGAAAGGCGGTCTTCTGGTAGTGAAGCTGCGCGCCGACATTCAGTCCGCCTGATAGGGCCGGGGAGAAGGTTTCAGAAAAAGGCGGGCGGATCGATCGGTAGGTTTCGCGGATGTCTTCCGGATATTCGTGTTCGTAATCGAGCACCGGCAGCGCCAGTTTACCCTCGGCATCGAGAAGCACCGCCGATGCGCCGTGGGTGGTGATGGAGATCGCATCGAATCCGGGCTTTTTTGCAAAATCGGACAGCGCTTGGATCGCGAACTCCCGCAGGGTTTCGACATCGTAGTGCGGATAGGGCGGGCCTGGCCGAACCCGGTTCGGCGTACGCCTTTCGGCGATTTCCTCGCCGGTCGCGCAGTCTAGGACGACGACCTTGGCATTGGTCTTGCCGATATCGAGGACGGCGACCTTTTCCGGCGTCGTCATGGCAGATGGAATACCGTCACCAGATCGCTCTGGACCGGCGAGTTGTCCGGATTGGTTTCCATGATATCGGCCATATGCGCCCACCATTTCTTCATCACCGGGTGGTCGGGCAGGCTCGCCAGAGTGTGGTCGGTCGGCCGTGTCAGCACGCCGAACAGCGTGTTCGTCTCGCGGTCGAGATGGATGGAATAGTCGCTGGCGCCGGCCTGGTGGAGGAGATCGACAAGCTCCGGCCAAATCTCGTCGTGGCGTCTGCGGTATTCCGCTTCCATTCCCGGATTGAGCTTCATCTTGAAGGCGTGCTTTTCGAGCGTCATCGGCTCATTTCCTTGATACGGCGGGCGATGATCGGGATGGCGATGGTGATGATCAAGAGCAGGCCGACGAAGATCGACATGACGATGCCGGGCACGTTGAGCAGCCCCAGTCCGAAGGTGACGAGGCCCATGACGAAAGCGGCGATGACGACGCCGGCAATGGTGCCCGCGCCGCCGAGAATGGAGACGCCGCCGAGCACGACCATGGTGACGACCTCAAGCTCCCAGCCTTGGGCGATCGAAGGCCGGGTCGAGCCGAGGCGGGATGTGAGGCAGACGGATGCGACGCCCGCCATGACCCCGGTCAGTAGGAAGAGGATGAATTTCACCCGTTCCACCGGAATGCCGGAGAAACGTGCCGCGAATTCGTTGTTGCCGATCACATAGACCTGCCGGCCGAAATTGGTCGCGTGCAGCAGGATGCCGAAAACTGTGGCAAACACGAGGAACAGCACGAATTCGAAGGAAAACACCCAGGCCACATAGCCCTGGCCGAAATAGGCAAAGCTAGACGGATATTTGCCATAGGCTTGGTCGCCAAGGACGATATAGGAAATGCCGCGGAAGAGGCTCATCGTGCCGATCGTCACCACGATCGACGGCAGCCTCAGGCCGGCGACGAGCAGGCCGTTGAACGCGCCGCAGACAAGCCCGGTGCCGATGCCGATCGCCACCAGTCCCGGCGTGCCGATGCCGGCCTGCGCTGCCGCGCCCATGGCGGTCGAGGCGAGCGCGATGATCGCTGCGACCGACAGATCGATCTCGCCGGCGATGACGAGCAGCGCCATGGCAAAGGCGATCATCGCCTTTTCGGTGAAATTGAAGGTAGCGTCGGAGAGGTTCCAGGCATTCAGAAAGTAAGGCGAGGCGAACGAATTGAAGACAAAGATCAGCACCGCCACGCCGAAGAGCAGCACTTCCCAGCTCGCCAGCAGGCGCGAGGTCTTGCTGCCGAGGCGGTCGGGAATGACCCGTTTGGAAGAAACGACGTCGCTCATGCGGACACCTCTTTTGCGCCGCGATCGCGCAGGATGATGCGGCCGGCCTTGCGTTCGGCGCGGGCGTTGAAGACGACGGCGAGCACGATGACGATGCCGGAAATGGCCATCTGCGCGAAGGGCGAGATGCCGATGACGGGCAGCGCGTTCTTGATGACGCCGAGGAAGAGGGCGCCGAGCACCGCACCGCCGACCGAGCCGATGCCGCCGGCAATCGAGATGCCGCCGATGACGCAGGCCGCAACCGTGTCCAGTTCGAAACCGGCGGCGATATCCACATAGGCGACCGCATAACGCGATACCCAGAGATAACCGGAGAGGCCGGCGAGCGCGCCCGACACCACGAAGGCGATGAACTTGGTCCAGCCGATATCGATGCCTGCATAGATCGCCGCGGTCGGGTTGCCGCCGGATGCATAGGCCGCCCGCCCGAAGGGCAGGCGGGTCAACACGAACCAGGCGCCGAGCACGATGACTAGCGCGATCCAGGAGAGGATCGGCAGGCCGAGCACTGGCATTCGCGGGACGTTGAGGAAGGAGGGCGCCATCTGATGGGCATTCACCCAGCCGCCGCCCGACAGCACGAAGGCCATGCCGCGATAGATTGTCAGCGTTCCGAGCGTGACGACGATCGGCGGAATCCGCAGCGCCCAGACGAGGTAACCGTTGATCGCACCCAGGAAGGCGCCGATGCCGACCGCCATGACGATGAGCAGGGCCAGCGGCAGGTCGGGATAGGCAGCATTGGTCATTGCGACTGCCATGCCGGTGAAGGCAAGATTGGCGGCAACCGAAAGATCGATCGACTTGGTCAGGATCACCGTCATCTGGCCGAGCGCCAGGATGATCAGGATCGAGGTGTCGTTGAAGATGTTGGCGAGATTGCCGGGAGACGCAAAACCCTGCGCGCGCGTCGCGAAGCCGGCGATCATCGCGGCGATGATGACGGTGAGCAGGATTTCGCGGTTCTTCAGGAGGCGGTTCATCTGGTTCTCCTCACTGGTTGCCGGTTGCTGCGCGGACCAGCACTTCGGCGCTCAAGCTTTCACGCTCGAAAACGCCGGCGGCCAGGCCCTCGCGCATCACCATCACCCGGTCTGACATGCCGAGGATTTCGGGAAGCTCGGACGAAACCATGATGATCGACAGGCCCTCGGCGGCGAGTTCGCCGATGAAGGCGTGGACGGCGGCCTTGGAACCGATGTCGATGCCCTTGGTCGGCTCGTCGAGAATGATCACCTTCGGCTGCGTCGCCAGCCATTTGCCGATGACGACCTTCTGCTGGTTGCCGCCGGAGAGCGTGCCGACGGGCACTGAAAGAGCGGCGGCGCGCAGGTCCAGCCGCTCGGCATATTTTCGCGCCAGCGCCAGTTCGTTGGCGGCTTTCAGGAAACCGGAGCGGGAGGTCTTGCCGAGCGACGGAAGCGACATGTTCTGGAAGATCGGCATGGGCAGCGCCAGGCCGTGGCGGCCGCGTTCCTCCGGCACGTAGACGATGCCGGCGCGGATCGCATCGCCCGAGGAGCGGATGTCGAGCGGCTTGCCTTCCAGCACCAGACGGCCGGATGAGGGCCGGGTCACGCCGAACAGCGACTGGCAGAGCTCCGAACGTCCGGCGCCGATCAGGCCGTAGAGCCCCAGGATTTCGCCGCGACGAAGCTCGAAGGAAATGTCGCGGAATTCGGTCGGATGGCAATAGTTCTCGACGCGGAAAACCGGCGCGCCGATCGCGACCTCTACCTTGGGGAAAACGTCCTTGACGTCGCGGCCGACCATCAGCCGGACGATCTCGTCCTGGGGCGTTTCCCTCAGCCGGCCTTGGCCGACGGCGCGGCCGTCGCGAAAGACCGCGAAGTTCTCGGCGATCTCATAGACCTCGTCGAACTTGTGGCTGATGAAGAGGATCGCCTTGCCCTGGCGTTTCAGGTTCTCGACGATGCGGAAGAGGTCATCGATCTCCTTGCGGGAGAGGGCGGCGGTCGGCTCGTCCATGATGACGATGCGGGCCTCGACCGACAGCGCGCGGGCGATCGCCACGAGATGGCGCTGGGCGATCGAGAGGTCGCGCAGGCGGATCGTCGGGTCGATCTCGCTTTCAAGCTGCAGCATCAGTGCCTTGGCGCCGGAATTGATCTTTCGCCAGTCGATGGTGCCGAAACGGGTGCGCGGCGCGTGGCCGAGAAAGATGTTTTCCGCGACGCTCAACTCATCGAAGAGCACCGTTTCCTGATGGATGGCGGTGACGCCGGCGTCGATCGCCGCCTGCGCGCTCGCGAATGTGGTGGGCTTGCCGTCGATCAGGATCTCGCCCTCGTTCGGGCGGTAGATGCCGGTCAAAATCTTGACGAGCGTCGACTTGCCGGCGCCGTTTTCGCCGATCAGCGCCGTCACCTGGCCGGGATAAAGCTTGATGCTGACGCCGTCGAGCGCTTTGACGCCGGGAAAGATCTGGCTGATGCCGCGCATTTCCAGGATCGGCATTGCTTCCGTCGTAGGTGCCGGTCGAAGCGATCGGTCTTGAATGTTTGTAACGCCGTTCATTATGGGTGGCCGTTTTCCGATGGCAAGAATCGTTGGCGTCGAGGCGACTGTGCCCCTCACCCACCTCCGCTTCGCTCGGTCACCCTCTCCCCCGGGGGGGAGAGGAGGAACGGAGACGTTGCGGTGTTCCTCTTCTCCCCAGTGGGGAGAAGGTGCCGGCAGGCGGATGAGGGGGCTCGCGCCTGCCGGCAAGGGGAGTTCTCCGGATCAGAAGATCTTGGAGAACTCGTCGATGTTCTTGGCGTTATAGACGAAGGGGTCGGCCATGGCGGCTTCGCCATTATCGCCAATCTTGATCGAGCCCATGCGGCCGGCCTTGATGTCCGAGCCCGGCTTGCCGTCCGCATCACCCTTGACGAGGTGATAGGCAATCTGGGTGGCGGAATAACCGAGGTCGATCGGGTTCCAGATGGCGAATTCCTTGGTGGCGCCGGACTTGATGGCGCCTGCCATTTCAGACGGCAGGCCGAGACCCGTCACATAGACCTGGCCGATCTTGCCGGCATCCTTGACGGCCTGCGAGGCAGCGAGCACGCCGACCGTGGTCGGAGCGACGATGACCTTGACGTTCGGCTGCGAGGTCAAGAGGCCCTGTGCTTCGCGATAGGACTTGTCGGCGAGGTCGTCACCATAAACTGTCGTGACGAGGTTCAGGCCCGGAAAATCCTTGAGCTGCTTCTTCATCTCGGCGATCCAGGTGTTCTGGTTCGTCGAGGTGGTGGTGGCCGAAAGGATGGCGAAACCGCCCTTGCCACCTTCCAGGTGGTCCTTGGCGAGCGTCAGGCACATCTTACCGATCAGCTCGTTGGAAGACGGGTTCAGGTGCATGATGCGGCCTTCCTTGGCGACCGCCGAATCCCAGGAAATGACCTTGATGCCGCGCTGGGTGGCCTTCTTCAGCGCCGGGATGACGGCGTCCGGATCGTTGGCGGAGATGGCAATCGCATCGACGCCTTGTGCGATCAGCGAGTTGATCACTTCGATCTGGCCTTCGGCCGTCGTGGAAGTCGGGCCGGTATAGATGACCTGGACGCCGCCGAGTTCCTTGGCTGCTTCCTGCGCGCCCTTGTTGGCCGCTTCGAAGAAGCCGTTGCCGAGCGATTTGACCACGAGCGCGATCTTCATGTCGGCAGCGCTTGCCGTCGTCATTGTTGATGTCAGGGCGGCGAAGGCGAATGCCACGCCGAGGGCGAGTTTCTTTGCAAGTTTCATAGTTGGTCCTCCCAGTTGATAGTTCAATCTTTCTCCCGCCGGTCGCTCCTCACGCGGCCGACGAAGAATCCTCCTTGGCCGTGTCCGCTGCGGCGGCACCGGCGATAATCAGCTTGACGCCCGCATCCTCGATCATCCGTGCGGCGTCGTCGGTCACGCCGTCATCGGTGATGACGGTGGTCACCCGGTCGAGCGGGCAGAGGATGAGGCTCGATCGGCGGGAAAACTTCGAGGAATCCACCATCACGATCAGTTCCTCGGCCTGGTGCATCAGCTTCTGCTCGCTCTGGATCACCAGCGCGTCGGCCTCCATCACCCCGAGCGGGCCGACCCCTTGCGCGCCGATGAACATGCGCCGGGCGTAAAAATTGCGGATCGCATCATTGTCGAAGGGCGACAGGATCAGGCTCTGTTCGCGATAGATCGCGCCGCCCGGTATCGTCACCGTGTTCTTCGAATGCTTGACCAGATGTTCGGCGATCGCAAACGAGTTGGTCATCACCTGCAGGCGTCGGGCCGACATGAAATGCACCATCTGGAATGTCGTCGTGCCGCCGTTGATGATGACGCTGTCGCCTTCATCGCAGAGTTCAACCGCGCGGCGGGCGATTGCGCGCTTCTTGTCGATGTTGACCGATTCCGACACCCGGAACGATCGGGCCGAAAGCTGGCCGATCTGCGGAGGATGAACGGCTTCCGCGCCGCCGCGGACGCGCCGGAGCTTGCCCTGGACGTGCAGCGAAGCGATGTCGCGCCGGATCGTCGCTTCCGATGCCTCGGTCAATTCGGCGATATCCTGCACCGTGATGACGGGTTTTTCCTGGATAGCGCTCAAGATGATGCGATGGCGTTCACGTTCGTGCATTGGCTCCTCCTTGGCGTCAACTATTACCGGAAAATTTACGTTGTCAATCACAAACGATCAAATTCGCTTTTACTGCGCTGCACAATGAAACTTTATGATCGTTTATGATTGACAGACGTCGCGACAATGCGCGATACCGGCAGCAGGGAGATGGCGGCCGCCTCGTCGCCGTGAGCCGAAACACGTTGGAGGACAAGCAATGTCGGGCCAAACCCGCCTTCTCGAAAACCGTTGGAACGATGCTGAAGCCGCCAAGCTCGATGAGCCCGGCAAGCTGCTCTATCGCTCCAATCTTCTCGGTGCCGACAAGCGCATCACCAATTACGGCGGCGGCAATACTTCCGCCAAGGTGATGGAAACCGATCCGCTGACCGGCGAAAAAGTGAAGGTCATGTGGGTGAAGGGATCCGGCGGCGATGTCGGCACGATCAAGCTCGACGGTTTCGCCACCCTCTACATGGACAAGCTGGAAGCGCTGAAGGGGCTCTACAAGGGCGTCGAGGACGAGGACCGCATGGTCGGTTTCCTGCCGCATTGCACCTTCAACCTCAATCCGCGCGCCGCTTCCATCGATACCCCGCTGCATGGTTTCGTGCCGTTCACCCATGTGGACCACATGCACCCCGACGCGATCATCGCAATCGCGGCTTCCAAAAACTCGAGAGAACTGACGCAACAGGTCTTCGGTGCCGAAATCGGCTGGCTGCCCTGGCGGCGGCCGGGTTTCCAGCTTGGGCTCGATCTCGAAGCGTTCGTCAAGGCGAACCCGAATGCCAAGGGCGTCGTGCTGGAAAGCCATGGCCTGTTCACCTGGGCAAATGATGCCAAGGCCTGTTACGAACTGACGCTCGACATCATTAACAAGGCGATCGAGTGGTTCGCCAAAGAGACCGAAGGCAAGACGATCTTCGGCGGGCCGGTGGCAGAGAGCCTGCCCGCACAGGAACGTCGGGCAATCGTCGCGAAACTGATGCCGGAGATCCGCGGTCGGATCGGCAAGGTGGAGCGCAAGCTTGGCCATTTCGACGACCAGGATGCGGTGCTGGAATTCGTCAATTCGAAGGATCTGAAGCCGCTTGGGAGCCTCGGAACCTCCTGCCCGGACCATTTCCTGCGCACGAAAATCCGTCCGCTGATCGTCGATTTCGATCCCGCAAAGCCGGATGTCGATGCGGTGATCGCCGCGCTCGACAAGGCGCTCGAAGATTATCGCGCCGATTACAGCCGCTATTACGAGACCTGCAAACACGCCAATTCACCTGCCATGCGCGACCCGAACCCGGTGATCTTCCTGGTTCCGGGCGTCGGCCTGCTGTCGTTTGCGCGTGACAAGGCGACGGCCCGGATTGCCGGCGAGTTCTATGTCAACGCCATCAATGTGATGCGCGGCGCCTCGACGGTTTCCGAATATCAGGGCCTGCCGGAGCAGGAGGCCTTCGACATCGAATACTGGCTGCTCGAAGAGGCCAAGCTGCAGCGCATGCCGAAGCCGAAAAGCCTTGCCGGACAGGTGGCCTTGGTCACCGGCGGCGCCGGCGGCATCGGGCGGGCAACCGCGGCCAGGCTGATGGGCGAGGGTGCCTGCGTGGTGCTTGCCGATATCGACGGCGGCGCGCTCGACACGACCAAAGCCGATTTCGAAAAGTCGTTCGGCAAGGATGCGGTGCGCGGGGTCCTGCTCGACGTGACGACCGAGGACGCGGTGATCACCGCGTTTGCCGAGGCCTGCGTCGAATTCGGCGGCGTCGATATCCTCGTCTCGAATGCCGGGATCGCGTCGTCCGCGCCGGTCGAGGAAACCACGCTTGCCATGTGGAGCAAGAATATCGACATCCTGGCGACGGGTTATTTCCTCGTTTCGCGGGAGGCCTTCCGGTTGTTCCGCCGCCAGAAGCTCGGCGGCAACGTCGTGTTCGTGGCTTCGAAGAATGGGCTTGCCTCTTCTCCGAATGCGTCGGCCTATTGCACCGCCAAGGCCGCCGAAATCCATCTCGCCCGCTGCCTGGCGCTCGAAGGCGCCGAGGCAGGCATTCGAGTCAATACGGTCAATCCGGACGCCGTGCTGCGCGGATCGAAGATCTGGAACGGCGAATGGCGCGAACAGCGCGCCGCCTCGTCCAAGATCGAAGTGGACGACCTGGAGGAGCACTACCGCAAGCGGTCGCTGCTCAAGCTCAATGTCTTTCCGGAGGATATTGCGGAGGCGATCTATTTCCTCGCATCGGACGCATCGGCCAAGTCGACCGGCAACATCATCAACGTGGATGCCGGCAACGCCCAGAGCTTTACGCGGTAGGGTAATATCTTCTCCCCAGCGGGGAGAAGATGCCCGATAGGGCAGATGAGGGGGAGGAGCAAAGCGACGCCTTGAGCGATGAGCGAAAGGCAGAATGTGCCGCGCCCCCTCATCCGACCCTTCGGGCCACCTTCTCCCCGCTGGGGAGAAGAGACAAAGATCAGATGGGAGGACCGAATGACTGAACTCAAGATCACGACCAATGTGATCGCCGCTGAAAACGATAAGCGCTCCGCAGCGCTCAAATCCGATTACGATGCGCTCGGCGAAAACCTGTCGCGCCGCGGCATCGATATCGAAACGATCACCCGGGATGTCGAAAAGTTCTTCGTCGCCGTACCCTCCTGGGGCGTCGGCACCGGCGGCACGCGTTTCGCCCGCTTTCCTGGTCAAGGCGAGCCTCGCGGCATTTTCGATAAGCTCGATGACTGCTCGGTGATCCATCAACTGACGCGCGCGACGCCAACCGTTTCGCTGCATATTCCCTGGGACAAGGCGGATCCGAAGGAGTTGCTGGCCAAGGGCGATGCGCTCGGTCTCGGTTTCGATGCGATGAACTCGAATACCTTTTCCGATGCTCCCGGCCAGGCGCATTCCTACAAATACGGCTCGCTCAGCCACACGAATGCTGCGACACGCGCGCAGGCGATCGAGCATAATCTCGAATGTATCGAGATCGGCAAGGCGATCGGCTCCAATGCCCTGACGGTGTGGATCGGCGACGGCTCAAACTTTCCGGGTCAGAGCCATTTCACGCGGATGTTCGAACGTTATCTCGCGTCGATGGCGGAGATCTACAAGGCGTTGCCGGACGATTGGCGGCTGTTTTCCGAGCACAAGATGTACGAGCCGGCCTTCTATTCGACAGTGGTGCAGGATTGGGGCACGAATTACCTGATCGCCAATACGCTGGGACCAAAAGCCTTCTGCCTCGTCGATCTCGGCCATCATGCGCCGAATACCAATATCGAGATGATTGTCGCCCGGCTCATCCAGTTCGGCAAGCTCGGCGGCTTCCACTTCAACGATTCCAAATATGGCGACGACGACCTCGATGCCGGCGCTATCGAGCCCTACCGCCTTTTCCTCGTCTTCAACGAACTGGTGGATGCCGAGCATCGCGGGATCAGGGATTTCCGCCCGGCCCATATGATCGACCAGTCGCACAACGTCACGGACCCGATCGAAAGCCTGATTTCCAGTGCCAACGAGATCCGCCGTGCCTATGCGCAGGCATTGCTGGTCGACCGGGCAGCACTTGACGGGTTCCAGCAGGAGAACGACGCGCTGATGGCATCCGAGACGCTGAAGCGCGCTTACCGCACCGATGTCGAACCGATCCTCGCGGAAGCTCGCCGCCGTGCCGGCGGAGCGATCGATCCGGTTGCGACCTATCGCGCCAGCGGCTATCGGAAAAAAGTCGCGCTCGAACGTCCGGCGTCAGCCAGCGGCGGCGGCGGGATCGTCTGATCCTTTCAGTCTGCCATCATGCCGGCGGATGAGTTCCGCCGGCGATCACTTCTTCTTATTCGATCGAGCGGACTGATCAGGTGTTCCGGCTGAGTGCGCGTTCCATGCGGCTCAGACCCTCCTCGAGAAGGGCGCGCGGGCATCCGAAATTGACGCGGACGAAGTTGCCGTAGGCCGCGCCGAATTCCGATCCGGCGTTGAAGCCAACCTTGCCATGTTCGAGGAAATAACTCTGCGCATCCGGTTCCAGACCGAGTTCCGTGCAGTCGAGCCAGGCGAGGAACGTGCCTTCCGACGGGATGAGCTTGATCTTTGGAAACCGGCGCGCGATTTCGGCCGATAGAAAATCGCGGTTGGCCTCGATATAGGCGAGCATCCGCGTCTTCCAGTCGCCCGCCTTCGAGAAGGCCGCAAGCGTCGCTTCGAGCCCGATAATATTGGCGTTGTCGACCATTCCAAGCCGCGCCTGGTTGAATTTTTCGCGGATCACCTTGTTGCCGATGATCGCGAAGGCGGTCTTGAGGCCGGCTATGTTGTAGGTCTTGCTGGCAGCCATCAGGGTGATCGTGCGGTTGGCCGCATCTTGCGAAAGCGTGGCGATCGGCACGTGGCGGCGGCGGTCGAACAGGAGGTCGCAATGGATTTCGTCGGAGATGATCAGCGTATCGTCCTGGCGGCAGAGGTCGGTGATCGTCTTGAGTTCGTCGGCGGTGAACACCTTGCCCGTCGGGTTCTGCGGGTTACAGAACAGCAGCGCCTTCGATTTAGCCAGTTCCGCCGCGAAGGCGCCGGCATCCATCACATAACCTTCAGCGGCCGGGGTAAGCGGCGCTTCGTGCCGGACGAGGTTCCAATTCACGGGGGCTTCGAGGATAGGACGATAGACCGGCGTCTGCACCAGCACGCCGTCGCCGGGCTGAAGCATTGCGTGCAGCGCCATGTTGAAGCCGGGTACGACGCCTGGAAGGAAGACGATCTCGTCGGGCGAGACGGTCCAGCCGTATTTTTCCTGCATGTCGGAGATGATTTGGGCGCGCAGTTCGTCGCGGGCGACGCCGTAGCCGAGCATCGGATGTTCGAGCCGGTTGCGGATGGCGTCGACGATCTCCGGTGCCGCGGGGAAGTCCATGTCGGCGACCCACATGGGCAGCACGTCGTCCGGATACTTGCTCCACTTCGAGCTGCCGGTGCCCCGGCGTTCGTGCACGGCGTCGAAATCGGTCATGTTCTCAAGTCCCCTGTTATTATGTTGCCGATCGATGCGGATCGGCAACCTTGGTATGCGCCTGCCGCGAACAGGGCAAAGCGTGAAATTACCCTTAGCTTGTCCCTAACCAACCGCGCGGCTGTCAACGCCTTTCTTCGCTTTGGTGAGTCGTTCGGCGTTTTCCGCATCCGGCCTAATCTATCCAATTTGTAATCCAGGTCCGCTGAAAGCGCCTTCCATTGCAGGCATTAGACCAGTAGCGTTCAATCCAGTTGATTTTTCGAGCATTCAAGAAGTTGCGGTCGATGGCGCGTAGGCATTGGGTCCTGGTTTCCGTGATAATCCTGGGCACAGCGGGCTTCGGAGCCTATGCGCTTCGGGACCGCTGGCTGGGCCGTGTGGAAACCATGCTCGGCTGGGCGCCGACGGAGGCAACCGTAGCGCAGCCGGCGGGACGACCTGCCGGCGGG
>NZ_JALBGW010000049.1:0-30868 GCF_023006485.1 Neorhizobium sp. BETTINA12A | reverse complement strand
CGCCGTTATCCTGGTGCCGGACCTCAAGGCCGCGCTGCCGCTCGCCAACCGGATTGCCGCCGAGCACCTGGAACTTGCCGTTACCGACCCCGACGCGCTGTTGCCCGGCATCCGCAATGCCGGTGCGATCTTCATCGGCCGCCATACGCCGGAAGTGATCGGCGATTATGTCGGCGGCTCAAACCACGTGCTCCCGACCGCCCGCTCGGCCCGTTTCTCGTCAGGCCTTTCGGTGCTCGATTTCGTCAAGCGTACCTCCATCCTGCGGCTTGGGCCGGATCAGCTGCGCCAGCTGGCGCCGGCGGCGATCACGCTTGCGCATTCCGAAGGGCTCGATGCGCACGCCCGTTCCGTCGCAATCCGCCTGAACGGCCTGCCCCTCGACGACGAGGGCTGACGGATGGGGCGAGGCGACTTCCGGCTTTACGATGTCGTCCTGGACGACTCGATCGGGCGTTCGACGCCCGATGTGGAGCACGAGCGGGCGGTCGCCATCTTCGACCTGGTCGAGGAAAACTCTTTCGAGCCGTCCGGCCATGCCGGCGGGCCCTATAAGCTGAAGCTCTCGCTCGTCGATGCGAAGCTGGTGCTCGGCATCACCACCGAAAGGGGCGACGAGGTCGCGACCCATATCCTGTCGCTGACGCCCTTCCGGCGGATCATCAAGGACTACTTCATGATCTGCGAAAGCTATTATGAGGCGATCCGTTCCTCGACCCCGAGCCGCATCGAGGCGATCGACATGGGCCGGCGCGGCGTCCACAACGAAGGCTCGCAGACGCTGATGGACCGGCTGGACGGCAAGATCCGCGTCGATTTCAACACGGCCCGCCGGCTTTTCACGCTGGTCTGCGTGCTTTACTGGCGCGGTTGAGCATGAAAGCAGTGCTCGCGCCGGAGACCAAAACCAAGAGACCGGGCGCCATCCTTTTTATGTGCGGCTTCAACATCATCCGTTCGCCGATGGCGGAGGCCATTGCAAAGCGGCTGCTGCCACCCGATATCTACGTCCAGTCGGCGGGCGTGCGCTCCGGAGAGCGCGATCCCTTCGTGGATGCGGTGCTCGAGGAGGTCGGCCTTTCGATCGGCCGTCACCAGCCGCGTACGCTCGAAGAGCTCGAGGACGATTTTTTCGACCTGATCGTCACGCTGACGCCGGAAGCCCACCATGCCGCGCTGGAACTGACCCGGGCCAATGCCGTCGACGTGGTCTATTGGCCGACCATGGATCCGACCGCCGCGACCGGCACCCGCGACCAGATGCTCGATGCCTATCGTGAGGTTCGAGACCACCTCTGGCGGCTGATCGACGAGCGGCTTTCCGGCATCAGTCGGCACCCCGCCGAGACCGCCTGAAACGGCCTGCCGGATGTGACTTGAAACGACATTGAGAATAGCGCGCAAGCGAGGTTCACAAAGCGGACACGATTGTGTAGTTTCCGCGCAAATTTCCGGGCGGGCGCGAAAAGCGTTGCCGGCCCAACCCAACACAGGAAGAAAAACTATAGATGGCTAAAGAAGAAGTCCTCGAATTCCCGGGCGTCGTGACCGAACTCCTGCCCAACGCGACGTTCCGCGTGAAGCTCGAAAACGAACACGAGATCATCGCCCATACCGCCGGCCGCATGCGCAAGAACCGTATCCGCGTTCTCGCCGGCGACAAGGTGCTTGTCGAAATGACGCCCTACGACCTGACCAAGGGCCGTATCACCTACCGCTTCAAGTAAATCCCTTCATTCGCGGCGGGCTCTCATGGCGCTGGAACAAAAGCTGATACTGGCCTCCGGTTCTCCGCGCCGTCTCGACCTCCTCAACCAGGCCGGCATCGCGCCGGCGCGGCTGATGCCGATGGATATCGACGAGACGCCGAAGAAATCCGAACATCCGCGCTCGCTCGCCCGCCGGCTTTCGACGGAAAAGGCCGAAGCGGCGCTCGGCGCCATCCGCAACGATCCGGCCTGGCGGCACAGCTATATCCTGTCGGCCGACACGGTGGTCGCCGTCGGTCGCCGCATTCTCGAAAAGACCGAATATACGGAGCAGGCCTCGTCTGCCCTGCACCTGCTCTCCGGGCGCGGCCACTGGGTCTATACCGGCATCTGCCTGATCACCCCTGGCGGCCAGTTCCGCCAGAAGGTGGTGCAGACCAAGGTGCGCTTCAAGCGGCTTTCCACCCGCGAGATCGACAACTATATCGCGTCCGGGCAATGGCGCGGCAAGGCGGGTGCCTACGCGATCCAAGGTATTGCCGGATCGTTCGTGCAGAAGCTGGTCGGCTCCTACACCAACGTCGTCGGCTTGCCGCTTTTCGAGGTGACCGGGCTTTTGACCGGCGAAGGCTTCGACGTGGCGGCAGCCTGGCCGGAAGGCTGAAAAGGCTGGTTCAGACGGCGCAGGCCAATAGAGCAAGCCGATGGAGCATGCCGAAAGGTGCTCCGGCTGCGCCTGCAGGGTGTCTTCGGCAATCAAAAGCTGCCGAAGCGCCACGCCCCCCTGTAGAAAGGAGTATTCAAAGATGACATCCGAACCGATCAAGACCGGCGGCAAGGTCGAGCCGCTCCGCAAGACGAGACCCTGCCCGGAATGCGGCAAGCCGTCGGCGCGCGACCACTATCCCTTCTGCTCCGACCGCTGCCGCACGCTGGACTTGTCGCGCTGGCTGACGGGTTCCTACGCCATTCCCGTCTCGGACGACGAGGCCAAGGCCGACGGCTCGGACGACTGAGCCGGTCATGTCGTGCCTGTTTTTGTTCAGGAATTGGCGATTTTCGCAAACCTGTCAAAAAAGTGGGTTCTGGCGCTGGACATGGCCGAACAAGATGTTATAACCCCGCTCGCTCCGGGGGGAAACGACCCCCGCCGGCCTCGGCCGGAAGGCCGCAGGCCTCGATGCCCGGATAGCTCAGTTGGTAGAGCAGCGGATTGAAAATCCGCGTGTCGGTGGTTCAAATCCGCCTCCGGGCACCATTATTTCTTTGGTCCATACCGGACACATAGGTTACAGGTTTATTCCTGAGACATAGGTAACACTTTCGGCCCGAGATGGTTCGGCAAAGGTTCGAGCCCGTATGTCTCGTCATCGAAATATCCCAGATCATAATCCATGAAAGCCGGGCTACGGTTCCGGCGCGGTCGTCTCGTCATGGTATCTCCTGTTCCCGGCATCTAAGCCGAAGTCACGCAGAAACTCCACTTATCCTGGCTGTTCAGATTTCCCGAGCCAGCTCTATCGTAGCAGTCGTTGACAGAAAAACTCTTTTTCCCTAATTGGAGGGCCCATTCGATCTTGGGAGAGGCAGCGAACTGATGCAATTTTCAATAGTAATTCCGATATACGGGGATGGCTATTTGGCAAGAAACTGCTGCGAGGAGTTGCGGCACGTCTTTCAGGCGTACTTTGAAAAAACTGATATCTCCGCGGACATGGAGCTGATTTTCATTAACGATGGCAGCCCAAACAACTCCTTGGAAATTCTCAAAGAAATCCGGAACGACTTCAATTTTGTTAAAGTCGTTGATCTCTCGCGCAACTTTGGGCAGCACGCGGCAATTGCCTGTGGTTTCCAATTGGCATCTGGCAAGTATGTAATGCGCATGAATGTAGACTGTCAGGACCCGCCTTCCGAGGCTCCCAAGCTGCTCGATGCCGTTACGACTGGGCAATATGATCTTGTAATCGGCCAGTACAGGAAGCGGAACAGCCCTCTGATGGACCGAATTACTTCTAAGTTGTACTTTTGGATTTTCGAACTGTTCACGGGCCTCCGTTCCCCGCCTCACACATCCCCTATGCGAGTGATGAATAGAGCATTCGTGGACGTTTATAACAGTCTGACGGAGAAAGCCCGCTTCCCACAAGGCCTCGATCAATGGCTGGGCTTCCGTCATCATTACGTCGAAATCATTCACAGGGAACGGGCCGACGGTAAGTCGTCCTACAATTTTCGTAAGCGATTGAGGCTTGCCCTGACGGGAATTCTCTATTTTTCAGATAGACCGCTGAAGTTCATCGCAGGAATTGGACTCGCCTTCGCCCTTATCGGCGCTTTACTTGGCACCTTTGTGGTCGTGCAAAAGCTGTTGGGCGCCACTGTCATGCCGGGTTATACATCACTTGCCGCAATCGGCCTGATCGGATTCGGCGTTCAGGTGGGCAGTACAGGCGTACTTGGTCTGTATCTGGGACGGGTCTTTACCGAGGTACAAAACAGGCCGCTTTATATCGTCCGTGAAATTCTCTAATACACGGTAAGGAAATCAAAACATGTCAACGGGTCACGAGTCGTCAATCCTTTCCTACTCACCAAGTGATGCACTGGAGTCGAGGAAAGAAATTTTTGATATCATGCAGTCCTATCAAGCAACAGATGAGGAGAAGGAGCGTTCGCTCGGTCTTTTTCTAAGAGGTTCGTTGCTGGCTAGGATCCTAGGCGTCGCAGAGATCTATCAGAAGATAGTTTCTCTTCCAGGGATTGTCATGGATATCGGCACGTGGAGAGGCCAAACGGCCGTATTGTGCGAGAATCTTCGCGCAATTTACGAGCCTCTTCATTTCAACCGGCGTATTGTCTGCTTCGACACATTTGAAGGCTATGCGGGATTCTCTGACAAAGATAAGTCCACCGAACTCCATAAGGAGGGAACTTACGACCTCGGCGGAGAGGACTACTCCAAATTTCTTAGCAGGCTGCTCGTCTTGCACGAACGTAGTAACGCTATGGGGAACTACAACGGCAAGCACAAAGTCATCAAGGGCGATTGTCGCGTCGAAATCCCGAACTTCTTCACAGAAAATCCTGGGGAGTTCGTCTCCTTAGCCTTTTTCGACGTTAACTCGTACGATCCGACTCTGAAGTCCTTTAGGGATGTCTGGGACCGCCTGGTACCCGGTGGCATTGTCGCGTTCTGGCAGATCAGTCGCGGTGTTGCCGTTCAGGCGGAGGGCCAAGTTTACGCGGACAACATTCTAACGAAAGTGCCCCATAAAATCTACCGGAGTTCGACTTATCCGGGCCTCTGCTATCTGGTTAAATAACCATCTAATTCAGCCGTTGGGTTCTTATGGAAACAGTTATAATCGGAAATGGGATCATTGCCCTGACAACCGCGTTTCGCCTCGCGAAAAGGGCAAACGCTCGGGATCTTATCACTATCATCGGGCCGCGCGCTCGCGCGGGTTCTGCCACCCGAGCGGCGGGTGCCATGTTGAACTCGTTTGCCGAGATCGAAAAAGGATCGCTCGATCACGAAATTGACATGTTCCGTTTCGAACTCAGCCATTTAGCGGGGAGAATGTGGCCGCGCTTCGAGAATGAAATGATCGAAGCCGGCGCGTCTTGTCTGCCATTGGGATGCAGGAAGTGCTCTGGCTTCGGCGGCGGCGGTTGCGTTGATACCGGTACCTACGTTGTCAATAACACCGCCGCAGATGATCTGGATGACGAAAACTACGATGCGATCGTCGATGCCCTGGAGCAATTCGATGAACCGTTCAGGCATGTCTCGCCAAGAGACATCCCAAACTATCTGCCGGAACAGAAGGCGCGAGCAACACGCGCCCTCTACATTGAAAATGAAGGCTGGTTCAATCCGAAACTGATTTTGGAGAAGCTCGACAACCTTCTCAACCGGTTCCCTCAGGTAAGGTTCGTTGATGCCGAAGCACAACGGCTGTTGAAGACGGCTGAGGTATTAACCGGGGTTGTGCTTTCCAATGGTGAAACGCTCGGCGGTGACACCTACCTCCTAGCGACAGGGGCGACGGTCACGGATCTGATTGAAAAGAGCGATCTGGGAATTGATATCCAGCGCATTTTCTATGGCGTTGGGGTTTCGCTTGAAATCAGAAGCCGCGACTTTCCGCACACCAAGGCCATAAGGACGCCTAACAGGGGGCTCGCGTGCGGTATTTACAGCGTACCATTCTTCCGTGATCCCGACGAGCCACAAGACCATATCCTGATCGGTGCGACGAATTTTATTTCTCCCACTCCGTACAACTATGGCCGCCTTACCAGCGTCGAAACGCTGATGAGAGCCGCTATGGAACAGATCAACGTTAATTTTTACAAGGCTGATCTCGTCGGCATCAATGTAGGCTGGCGTCCGACAAGCCAGGATGGCTATCCGCTGATCGGCCGGACCTCGATTTCGAACCTAGTTGTCTGCACCGGGACCAAGCGTGACGGGTTTCATCTGTCGCCGCTGCTTTCGGAGATATTGGCGAACATCATACATGGCGACAAGACGGATGAACGCATTGAGTGGTTTCATCCCGAACGCAAGCCGCTGCGTATCCTTAGCCGCGAGGCAGCAATAGAGAAATCAATCAAGCATATCATGAGCGCCGCCTATCAGCACGGCTTTACGCCTTCACCGGGCGGACTTACCCGACAAATCATCGAAAGTCATAAGGCCAACTTAGAAAGACTGCATGATGATGTCGGAGCCCACGACTGGGGCATCCCGCCAGACATGCTGGATATGTACCGGTACGGTCATGCGAAAACTGAACTATGGCACAATAAATGAGATTTTTTCTCGCACTGGCTCCAACCATCTCCTTCGTAGTATATGGGCAGTTGATGCTCAAGTGGCGCGTAGGCACACTTGTGAAAGCGGGAGTGCTCAATGGTGGAATTTGGGAACGGTTAGTTTCCTATTTGATTGATCCCATTATCATATCTGGCTACGTAGCGGCATTTCTCAGCTCGCTTTCGTGGATGATAGTGGTTGAGAGGTATGCGCTGAGCTTGGCATTTCCGGTCTACATTGGGATGACTGTGTTTCTGGTTACGCTCGGAAGCGTCGTTCTACTGGGAGAGGGTTTAAATACCCAGAGGATTCTTGGAATTGTCGTAATATTGCTCGGAGTTATACTTTGCAGTCAGTCGCAATAGATGCCGACTGCTTAGTGCCTTCAACACCATCCCTCCCTCTAAACACGGCATAAAGTGCGGATACAAAATGAGGAAATATGAGTGTATCGATCAATGGCTGGGAAAAGCCAGGGCGTATTTTTCTGTAAATGCTCCGCAGTTGCTCGGCATATTCGACACCTATTCCGCAGAAGCGCGATTTTCGGTTGACCATATCCGCGGGGACCTGGAATCTTTGCGCCCAGATGCGAAGATTCTAGAGGTTGGCGCAGGTTCCTTCCTGCTGACATGCTTTCTAAAGTCTGCAGGTTACCAGATCGTTGGACTTGAACCCGTTGGCGATGGATTTTCACACTTTGATCAAATGAGGACCTTGGTCCTTAGGTGCGCGGCTGAAGACGGTATTGAGCCAGAGTTTCTGGGGGCTTACGCGGAAGATTTGGACGTCGATCTCGTATATGATTATGCATTCTCAATTAACGTGATGGAGCATGTGGGAAATGTCGATCGAGTCATCGAGCGGGTTGGGCGAGCGCTAAAACTGGGGTGTTTTTACAGATTCACCTGCGCAAACTATGCCTTTCCTTACGAACCACATTTTAATATTCCGACTCTCTTCTCAAAGAGGTTAACACGTTACGTGTTCGACAGCCGGATCAGGTCAAAGTCGGACCTACTTGATAACGAGGGTATCTGGGCGTCGCTTAACTGGATTACGGCCGCATCAGTTAAACGATCGGTGCGTAAGATACCTTCTCTCAAGGTCAAAATGAATACATATATGCTTGAAAAGGCAGTGGAGCGGCTTGCAACAGACCGTGAGTTCGCAGCTCGCAGATCTCCATTTATGCTTCGTTTCGTGGCTTTCTTAGTTGCAGTTAAAGTGCATAAACTTTTCTGGATCGTGCCCGCCGAAATTCAACCGCTAATCGATTGTTGGGTAGAGAAAATTTCAACACAGTCACCGACTACACTGCCGCAGGTTGCGACCTAAAGGTCCTTGCGCACAATTATCGTAAACTCATACAATCCGTAGTCGTGGAGAAGCGCTACATTGCGCGAGAAACGTCGCTTGCATATGTCAAAGAGCGCGAGCGGATCGGCATAATAAAGGTAGGGTCGCATCTTTTCCGAGTCCGAGTATGACGTGAGGCAGTTGAACGCAAATCCCTTCCGCGACGAGGCATTCATCTTTTCTATGGTCTGAATTATCGAGCTCAGCCAGTCCTCGTCCGATCGCTCGAGCCGCACGTTGAATATGCCCGATGCGACACAATAGTCCGAGGGCTTATCCAGGGAGTTCCCGACCAGGAATCGGAAATTTTGCTGGTTCTCGAACCGGGCGTTGGCAGCCGAAACCATCTGCTCGGAGATATCTATGCCCGTATACTGGAAATCGTGGTTCAGAGTTCTGAGATAGTCGACCAGTGCACCATATCCGCAACCGATGTCTCCTATTGTATATGGAGCTGCGGGGTCGACAACTTTTAGCAGTTGAGAGAACCGGAGGTTCTGGCCCGCCTCACCATTCCAATCCACGCCAGCTGCACGGTTTCCATGCGCCCGGAGCTTGTCGGAGTAATAATTTGCCACGTCGTTGAGGAGGTCGCCGTTTTCCAAAGTCATTCGATACACTCATGTCGTTATGGGCCGATCATGATAAACGTATCCGGTGCTTGAAAACAAACGTTATGTTTGACTTCGAGGGATCGGATCAACTCGATCGCGTCGCGCTCACCAGAGCATGTCCTGCGATCGATGAATCGATTGTGATGTGCCGTAACCGGCCGATTGCTACCGCGGAGATTTTGCTTTGATGCGAGCGACGAGCAGCTCATCGTCCACAAAGCTGTCGAGGAAGTCGTTCCATTCCCGGGGTGAGCGGTGGGCGTCTTTGAGCATCTGCTCCAATTCGCCCATGCCGTCGTCTGTCAGTGCGGTCACGGATTCGTCGTCTCCGGTGTACACGGAGATGATGCTGCCGTAGCTGAGATGATGCTCTCCTCGCCTCAAAATTAGGAAAGAAGGCGTCTACAAATCTAGGGGCTATTCAAACTCAAGTATGGAACCACCCATCGAAACGGGTTAAGAGGTCTCCAATATTCGGAGGTGCCGGTGATCGCGGGTAAACCGAGTAGTTTATCTGCAGTTGGGTATTGAGCAGTGAGTAGCCGAGTGGCTCTGAAAGATAAAACCAATAATCCGATGGTGGTAGTTACGCGCCATGCAACGGCGACCATTTCGGTTTTGGGAACATTGATGATCCTGGGCTGGCTTCTCAGATACAGCTTCTATGGACTCGATTTTACAGACGAAAGCTATTATCTCGTATGGATGTCGAACCCTTTTATCTATGAGGCTTCGGCATCGCAGTTTGGTTTTATTTACCGTCCTCTTTATATTCTCCTGAGCGGCGATATTGCCTCGCTCAGGCAAGCCAACATAGTAATCACCTTCAGCTTGGGATGGGGTTTAGCTTATACCTACTTGGCTTCACTCGCGCCTGAGGTCCGCCAAGGTCGTGTCGCCCTACATGTCACCGCCGCAGGGTTGGGCACTAGCTCCCTTGTCGTGTTCAGTACGTGGTTGGCCACCCCAAATTACAACAGCCTTGCATTTCAGTCGCTGATGATTACTGCCATCGGCCTGCTTCTCGCCGACAAAACGATCAGTCGTAAAAGCGTCGCTGGATGGATCATTGTTGGCATCGGTGGTTGGTTGGCATTCATGGCCAAGCCAAGTACGGCGGTAGCGTTGGCTGTCGGCATTTTCGTCTGCCTTCTAGTGTCTCGCAAGTTCTCGCTTCGACTGCTTTTGCTTGCTGCGGCGACCACTATCGGGCTTCTTCTGCTCAGCGCGATGGTGATCGACGGATCCATTTTGGGTTTTGCAAAACGACTTCAGCTTGGGATTGATTTCGGGGGATATCTAGGTGGTGGTCACACCATGAGTCAAATCCTTCGGATTGACAATTTTAGAGTCCGCACCCCGGGGCAGCTAGCCATTCTGTCTGTTTTGGTGATGGCACTTGTTGCGATCTGGGGTGCTCTGTCTGAAAAACCGAGGGACTTGATCGTTTTCCTGTCTGTATCTGTTGTTTTTTTCACGGCCACTGCGTTGCTCGCCTTTGGCCGAGTTCATAAGACCGCCGGTCTCGGAGAATTCGAGGGACTGCTGATCTTCGGGGTGGTATTTGCCGCGGCGTTGACCGGCCTGATATTTGGCCGGCCCAAGCCGCTGAGTTCTCTTTCAGTAGCGCAATGGGCGGTAGCCATCTTCTTTCTCGCAATGCCACACATTTATGCATTTGGAACGAACAGGAATTATTGGGAGAATGGAGCCTGGGCGGGCATTTTCTGGCTGCTGGCAGGCGTAACGCTATTGCGGCCGGTTGTTCGTGAACGTGGAACCTGGTCGTTTGCACTGCCGCTTGCGCTGGCTACTCAGATGGTCACGGCAATCCTTCTGCAGACGGGGCTGGAGCAGCCTCAGCGTCAAACTCAGCCTCTCAGGCTTAACGAAACGATTTTGGAAATCGGGCCGCAACGATCCGCCCTGGTGTTATCCGAAGGGTACGCGGCTTATATAGCTGACGCCGTGGCGGCCGCACAAAATAGCGGCTTCAAACACGGTACTCCCGTTATAGATTTATCAGGTCAGTCCCCCGGTATTCTTTATGCCATCGGGGCTAAAAGCGTTGGCCAGGCTTGGACGATCGGGGGATATCCAGGCAGTCTGAAGCTTGCTAAGGCGGCCCTGGGCCATGTTGCTTGCGAGAAGATTGCCGAGGCGTGGGTTCTCTTTGAGCCCGATGGCCCGCGGAGCATTCCGACGGAACTCATGTCGAGTTTGGGAGCTGCTTTTCCTCGAAGCTATCAGGAGGTAGGCACTTGGCGGACTGCAGAAGGCGCAGGCGGCTATGATGCCAGCCGTATTCAGGAACTTTACAAACCGACGGCCCCGAGTGAGGCTTTGAGCGCCTGCCAAGCCATTCGAGCGAGGGAAATGAAGTGAAGAAGGTGGCTATCGTCCAGTCCAACTACATCCCGTGGAAGGGCTATTTTGACATGATCGCCGCGGTGGACGAGTTCATACTCTACGACGACATGCAGTACACGCGACGCGATTGGCGCAATCGGAACCAGATCAAGACGCCCCAAGGGGTTCAATGGCTCACGGTTCCCGTTCAAGTAAAGGGAAAGTACCACCAGAAAATCCGGGAAACGGAGATCGAAGGCACCGAATGGGCGGACATCCATTGGAAGAGCCTAGTCCAGAATTATCGTCGTACGCCCCACTTCGAGGAAATCGCTGTGTGGTTGGAGCCTCTTTACCTGAGTGAACCGCCAATTCACCTTTCGCAGCTCAACCGCCGGTTCATCGAGGCGATCTGCAACTATCTCTCGATCCAAACTGTGATTTCCAATTCATGGGACTACACCTTGGTGGAAGGAAAGACAGAGCGTCTGGCTGCTCTTTGCGCTCAAGCGGGTGGCGCAGTGTACGTATCTGGCCCCGCGGCAAAAGACTATGTAGATGAAGAAGTCTTCAAGGAGCGAGGAATAGAGCTTACCTGGTTCGACTATACGGGTTACCCGGAATATCCCCAGTTCTGGGGCGGGTTCACTCATGGCGTGACGATCCTTGATCTGCTGTTCAATTGCGGGTCCGAGTCGAGCAGAAAGATGAAATGGGTGCATCCGTGAAGCTGTCTCTCGTAAGTACCATGTATCGATCAGCCCGGTATCTGGAGTCATTTATCTGCCGGAGTACGGCGGCCATTATGTCTGTTACGGACGATTACGAGATAGTTCTCTTAAATGACGGCTCGCCGGACGATTCTCTGCAAATGGCGCTGTCCATGCAAGAGAGGAATCCGAACATCCGCATAGTTGACCTTTCGCGCAATTTTGGACACCACGCTGCTATCGTGACAGATTTGGAGAGCTCGACAGGAGATCCGGTATTCCTGGTGGATTGCGACCTGGAAGAGCAACCTGAATGGCTTCCTCGCTTTCATGACGAGCGTCAACGTCACCACTTGGATGTTGTCTATGGTGTTCAGGAGCGGCGGGTATCAACAACAAGTGCCAACTTCCTGGGAGAGGTGTTCCGGAAGGCGATAAACTTCATGTCGAGCGTGAGGATACCGCATAATCCGATGACATGCCGATTGATGACCCGCGACTATGTCAACGACGGGTATTACGTGCGCAAAGTGTTCTCATCAGAACCGGTTTGAATCTTCCGCTGGGTGGTTCACTACTCCTCGTCGCAAGAAAGATGTGAAAGCAACCATCTTTTAGCATGAGAGGTTTTTTATCCAATCGAGGCCGATCGTGTCGGTAAGGAGACATGAATGAAAGCGATTGTTCTTGCTGGTGGCGCGGGCTCGCGGCTGTATCCCCTGACGCAAGTCTCCAGTAAGCAGCTACAGGCTGTTTTCGACAAGCCTATGATCTATTACCCTCTGACCGTTCTGATCGCGTCAGGGGTCAAGGAATTCTGCCTCATTGCGACGCCACACGACTTGCCTCGGTACCGGAGTTTGCTTGGGGATGGCAGCCAGTGGGGAGTGGCAATTCAGTATCGTGAGCAGCCGAAGCCGGAAGGAATTGCGCAGGCATTTTTAATTGCTGCGGATTTCGTGAGCTTCGATGACGTGATCCTGATGCTGGGCGACAATATCTTTTCCGGCGGCGACGATTTTCCCCGCGCTGTCTCCAGCTTTACGGGTGGTGCTACAATTTTCGCCTACCACGTCAAGGATCCCGAGCGCTATGGCGTAGTGGAGTTCGACCGGAACGGAAAGGCGATCTCCATTGAAGAGAAGCCCCAGCATCCCAAAAGCAGCTACGCCGTCCCTGGTGTGTATGTCTACGATAACAGCGTGCTGGACATTGCGAAGGCGGTAAAACCGTCCATCCGCGGCGAGTTGGAGATCACGGATATCAATCTGGAGTACCTGAGGCTCGGCAAGCTGCAGGTGCGGCGCTTGAGCCGCGGCTTTGCCTGGCTTGACGCCGGCACCAGTACCGCGCTGCACGAAGCTTCTTCCTACATCGAGGCGATCGAACGCCGGCAAGGCGTGAAAATCGGTTGTCCGGAAGAGGCGGCTTTAGTGAGAGGGTTTCTCAGCATTACGCAGTTTGAAACCTTGATCGAGCGCATGCCGGCATGCGAGTACAGCGACTATCTGCGCGGCGTCGCCGACGAGTGGCACAGGCTTCAAGAGGATAAGCAGTGAGCGAGAAAATCCCGTTCAACCGGCCGTTCATGACCGGTAAAGAGCTATATTACATTGCGGAAGCGAAGTTCGGCAACATGCTTGCTGGCGACGGGCCTTTCACGAAGCGTTGCCATGAATGGCTGAAAAACAAAAGCGGATGCGTTAGACCGCTGCTGACGCACTCATGCACCGCCGCCCTGGAGATGGCGGCATTGCTTCTCGACATCGAGCCTGGTGACGAGGTCATCATGCCTTCGTTCACGTTCGTCTCGACCGCCAATGCGTTCGTGCTACGCGGCGGCGTGCCGGTGTTCGTCGATATCCGGGAAGACACTTTGAACCTCGACGAACGCCTGATTGAGGCGGCTATCACCTCGCGCACTCGGGCTATCGTCCCGGTTCATTATGCGGGTGTTGCCTGCGAGATGGACGCCATCATGAGCATAGCCAATCGCCATAGCCTCAAGGTCGTGGAAGATGCGGCGCAGGGCGTGATGGCAGCGTACAAAGGCCGAGCACTGGGCAGCATTGGCGATCTCGGGGCATACAGCTTTCACGAAACCAAGAACGTAATTTCAGGGGAAGGCGGAGCCCTGCTGGTGAACGACCCCGCTCTGGCGGTGCGCGCCGAAATTATCCGTGAAAAAGGCACGGACCGCGGTCGTTTTTTCCGGGGTGAGGTCGATAAATACACTTGGCAGGAGGTCGGTTCTTCGTTCTTGCCGGGCGAGCTGATCGCGGCTTTCCTATGTGCCCAGCTTGAAGAAGCCGAGCGTATCACCAGTCACCGCTTGGGCATCTGGCAACATTATCACACGCTTCTTGAACCGCTTGAGGCTAAAGGACTGCTTCGCCGGCCCATCGTTCCGGACGAATGCCAGCACAATGCCCACATGTATTACGTTTTGCTGGCGCCGGAGATCGATCGTCAGAAGGTACTTAGTGAGCTGAAGAGAAGCGATATCTTCTCGGTCTTCCATTATGTGCCCCTGCACTCTTCGCCCGCCGGAAAACGGTATGGCCGCACGCAGGGCGACTTGCAGGTGACCAACATCCAGTCGGAAAGGCTGGTGCGTCTGCCCTTGTGGGTTGATCTGACTGCTGAGCAGCAGGAACACGTTGTCAGGGTTTTGAAAGATGCCATCGGCTGACCCATCAAGAGCATCGACGGGAATGAAAATTCTGGTAACAGGCGGGGCCGGTTTTATCGGGTCGGCTGTTGTCCGTCACATCATCCAGAATACCGGCGACTCGATCGTCAACGTCGACAAGCTGACCTATGCCGGCAATCTCGATAGCCTTCGTTCAATCGAGGGATCGAGCCGTTATATGTTCGAGCACGTCGATATCTGTAATCGGCCTCAGCTGGAGCGGATATTCCACCAACATCTCCCAGATGCCGTCATGCACCTTGCAGCAGAGAGCCATGTTGACCGGTCCATCGACGGTCCCGCGGCCTTTATCGAGACCAACATCATTGGCACCTACACCCTGCTCGAGGTAAGTCGAGCTTATTGGCAGGGACTGGACGCCGAGCGTCGACAGGTCTTCCGATTCCATCATATCTCTACCGACGAAGTTTACGGCGACCTGCCTCATCCGGCGGATGCCGTGGATGCCCACCACCACCTCTTTACCGAAAACACTGGTTATGCCCCCAGCAGCCCATACTCGGCGAGCAAGGCTAGTTCCGATCATTTGGTTCGCGCCTGGATGCGAACATATGGCCTGCCGGTTCTGGTCACCAACTGCTCCAACAATTATGGCCCTTACCATTTCCCGGAGAAGCTGATCCCCCTGGTGATCCTAAACGCGTTGGAGGGGAAGCCCCTGCCGGTCTATGGATCTGGCGATCAGATACGTGACTGGCTTTACGTCGAGGACCATGCGCGTGCGCTTCACAAGGTTGTGAGCAAAGGCCACGTTGGGTCGACCTACAATATTGGTGGCCATAATGAAAAACAGAATTTGGAGGTTGTCAGAATAATCTGCGATGTCCTGCAACAGCTGGCTCCTCCTGGTGTCGACCATCCTGTGAGAGACTACAGGTCGCTGATCACCCACGTGCAGGATCGGCCCGGACACGATCGCCGATATGCCATCGATGCGGGCAAGATCAAACAAGAATTGGGTTGGCAACCTACCGAGACATTCGAGACGGGCATTCAGAAGACTGTACGGTGGTATCTGGACAATTTGGACTGGTGCCGTCACGTACAGGACGGCAGCTATCAACGTGAACGACTGGGGCAAGTCAGGTAGGTTCGATAGCCGATGCTATTGGGACTAATTGCTTGCTACGTCGGAGCAGCTCGCAGGAGCTGAACTAGCGGGGCTCATCAATTTTGCAATCTATCCGAAGCAATTTCAGGCAGGTTTTCAGATTTGACGCATCCACGTCAGCTTTTCGAGATACTGAACTACAACAACTCCATCGCGAACTTCGGACTGGCTGACCTGCCACTGAGAATTTCCTCCAGAATGGATTAGAGTCCGGCCTGTTAAGGGACGGACGAATGAAGAAGCAGAGATTTACGGAAGAGCAGATTATCGGTGTGCTGAAGGAGCAGGAGGCTGGCGTGAAGGCGGCCGACCTCTGCCGCAAGCACGGGATTTCAGAAGCGACGTTTTATAACTGGAAAGCCAAATATGGCGGCATGGAAGTCTCCGAGGCGAAACGGCTGAAGGCGCTTGAGGACGAGAATACCAGGCTGAAGAAGCTGTTGGCCGAACAGATGCTTGATGCAGCCGCGCTCCGCGAGCTTCTTGCAAAAAAATGGTAGGGCCTGCCGCCAAGCGTGAAGCCGTCACGCATCTGAAGGCCGTGATGGGTCTTTCGGAACGGCGGGCCTGCCAGATCGTATCCGCCGACCGCAAGACGATCCGTTATCGGTCCAATCGACCACCGGAGGTCGATCTGCGAGCGAAGCTGCGTGACCTCGCTAATGAGCGACGGCGTTTCGGCTACCGGCGGCTATTCATCCTGCTTCGGCGAGACGGAGAGCCGTCCGGGGTCAATCGCATATACCGTCTTTATCGCGAGGAAGGGCTTTCCGTTCGCAAGCGAAAGGCCCGTCGGCGTGCTGTCGGCACGCGTGCGCCGATCCTGGTCGAAGCGAAGGCCAATGCCCGCTGGTCGCTGGATTTCGTCCACGACCAGTTTGCCTGCGGTAGACGCTTCCGGGCGCTAAACGTTGTCGATGATGTGACGCGCGAATGCCTGGCGGCAATCCCCGACACGTCGATCTCCGGTCGCCGTGTTGCTCGGGAACTGACGACGCTGATCGAACGACGGGGCAAGCCTGACATGATTGTCTCCGACAACGGCACCGAATTCACCTCGAATGCCATTCTTGCCTGGTCGAAGGATCACAAGGTCGAGTGGCACTACATCGCGCCGGAAAGGCCAATGCAGAACGGCTATGTCGAGAGTTTCAACGGTCGCATGCGCGACGAGTTGCTCAACGAGAGCCTGTTCTTCGGCCTCGATCATGCCCGCAGCGCCATCGCTGAATGGGCTGAGGATTATAACCATTTCCGGCCGCACTCATCGCTCGGATATCAGACCCCGGCAGACTATGCCGGGACCATCGCCGCAACCGGCTCCAACGCTGCGCAAGATGAAAGCTTCGCGTTTCCGCCGGTTGCTCACACCGCGCCATTTGGCGTATTCAAAGCCGCCGAGGCTCTAACCGCCGCTGGATGAAAGTTCAGTGGCAGGTCAGTCCAGCGCTCTCGCTATATGACCCTTGAGACCATCGCCACAATGAGCGATGATCCCATCATCAACTTGCCTGCTGCGGCAAGCTGATCCGTTCCCGGCCCAGACCGGAAAGCGCGGCGTCCGCCGAAGCTACACCACCTCTTGGGACATCATCCCAAGCGCGGTAGGCCGTTCCGAAAGCTACCGCTGCGACATTGATGGCAAGAATGCGCCAAGAGGAGACATTCCAGGCCTAGTAGCAATCAACAGCGACGGTGTGACGGATGCTCGTCCCTGATCGCGTAACGTGCGCGGCAATGGCACGGTCAGTTCCCGTTGATGAAACTGTCGATAACCCAATCCGAAAGGTCCGCCCAGCGTTGCTCGAACATCTGGTCGTGGGACCAGATGTTCGACGGTCCCGCCCGGTAATAGCAATAGTAATCGTCATTGTCTCGACAAATAGGCAGCCAATCGATTGGAACGCCTGCTTTCCTTGCGCCAGCGACGCTCGGAACAATGTTGCATCGCCCATCGCTGTCTGCACGAAGATAAAGCAACTCCTTGGTCAGCACGATGTTACCCGCATTTTTGACCAGGTACCGATAATCTTCCGTCAGCCTTAGGCCGATCTCACCTTCAACATATTGAATTACACTGTCGTCGCGGAGAGGGATAGGTGAACAAACCGATCATCCTGCGAAGCGATAGCGCGACCGCATCTCGAATTCTATCTGACTGCATTAGAGCACCTTACGATATCATTGTCCCAGTGGATATTAGGGAGATTAATCGTCGCAGCAAGGCAAGTGGATCTCAATGTCCGGACCCCATAGGCAATTCAAATCGCTGCAGCTGCGTTGGATAGTGGCGTTTGATGAATGGTCGATGTCTCCTCAGCGCCGACTCCGGACCTCCCCGTCGCAAAAATCCCGATTTTTGCTCGATTTGGTCGTCTGACTTTCGCAGAGTCGCAAAATTAGGCTTCTGCGACACGGCCACGCCCGTGGTCACCTCTATCATGTCGCTGGAGCGCCAATTGCGGTCATATAGCTACCGCAATAATTTGCGGCAGCATCCAGTAAGAACTGAAAATTGCTGAGACAATTCAAAAGAGCCAGTATGACATTCAGCTAGTCCCTGGCGGTCCACATGGGAAACGTCTCTCGTTGGTCTCCCGCTCTGACCGCCTCCAGGTAACGCGGCTTCCAAACGTCACCAATGAACAGCTCCATCGTTGTGGGCAATTTCGGACGATCCTCGTGCTCCCCATGGAACCTTACGATGCCATTGTTCAAAGCGTCAGCACTCAGAGTGTCGTCCTGCCATTTCTCCGGCGTCCCGAACCGCGCCAGAAATTCGGCTTCCACGTCTTTGCGGGTCGTCTCGATGTATCGGTACTCCACCGGCCTGCCGATCTCCTTGCCAATGATCACGGCCAGTTCGTTCATCGAGACATCTTCCGAGCCGACTTCGAGATAGACGCGGTGTCTGCCCGTCGGATTGGTCAGTTCCTTCGCTGCCAGCCATGCGATGTCATCGGTCGCTACCCAAGGCATCTTCAAATCAGGTTTGCAGAACCAGGCAATTCGACCGTATTTGGCAACCGGTGCCGTCCACGCCTGCAGATCTTCCATGAACCATGCGGCGCGCAGGTGGACCAAATTGATATTGCCGAGTTCGTTGAGCTTTTGGTCCAGATCGTGAAAGCACTCGAAATGACCCGTCTTCCCCTTCACGTCCGACCCCATGGCCGTCAGGCTTACGGCCAGTTTGACGGAGGATTTTTCGAGCGTATCGACGAAGCGCTGGGCAACAGCGGGGTAGTGTCCCTCGATGTTGTTCCAATCGGTCTTCACCATGAGAAAGGCGGCATCCGCATCCTGGAAAAATTGGTCAAGGTCTCCCGCTCCAGTGTCAAAGCTTCCCAGGAATGGCTCTGCTCCGAGCTCGACCAGTGCGTCGAGCGCGGGGCCACCTCTCGACAACACTCTGACCTGATGCCCGGCGCTCAGCAGGGTGCGGGTCAGCTTGGCGCCAACTCGTCCCGTTGCGCCGACGACAGAAATTCGCATAACAGTCTCCTTTCGGTGGTTGATCGCCCGATAGTAGACTATTGCAGGGCGCACGAATTTGGAGATAATGCCAAATGATCTCCAAATCGGGCCAATCTGCAAAACTGCTGCGCTCTTGCTACGACGACTTCGATCCCGACTGGTCAGATCGCCCGGCCTTCGCTGTCCGCCTCGACTTCAGTGACTATGAAGCTGAGGTGCCCCAGCACCAGCACAAGCAAGGGCAGCTCATTTTGGCCCTGCACGGGGCGGTCACATGCAAGACGGAAAATGGCCTCTGGATTGTCCCTCCGGACTGCGGAGTCTGGATACCCGGCGGCGTGCCCCACAGCAACCAGGTCACGTCCAACGCACGCCTGTCCTATCTGTTCGTTCAGCCAGACGCGGCGACGCTGCCGCAGGAGTGCTGCACTTTGTCTGTGTCGCCGATGCTCCGCGAGATGATCCTCCGACTGGCAGATGTATCGGTCAACTATGCTCCAGACGACCATGTCGGCCGTATGGTGCGGGTCTTGCTGGATGAACTCGCGCAAATGCCGATACAGGGGCTGGACTTACCCGCGTCCAGCCATCCCAAAATCGCCGCGATCACTGCTGCCCTGATGGCGGAGCCGAGCGACCGTCGCACCCTGGTCGATTGGGCGGCACACGTTGCCATGAGTGAGCGATCCTTAAAGCGGCTGATGGTCCAGGAAACGGGACTGACCTTCGGCCGATGGCGGCGGCAACTGCACCTGATCATCGCGTTGCGCGAACTGGCCAGCGGCGCGACGGTCCAGAGGGTGTCGAGCGACTTGGGATACGAATCGGCTACCGCCTTTATCGTCATGTTTAAGAAGGCATTGGGCACAACGCCAACGCGCTACTTCGCGAGCTGATTTGCCGAATGGCCAAATTCGGCAACGCTGGTCGGCCTTTGCGGCACGTGCCATGACCGCAATGAGCTGACAGCAGACTTCAGTCGCTTGTTCGTCCTGCGCGCCAGCGCTACTCGCTTCCTTTCGTTGGACCGGTCTTTGCATCTGCGATCTCTCGGCTTTCCCTCTTGATTGGCCGCGCGACCGGGCAGACGTCTTGCATGAAGCCGTTCAGCGTGTTGGCGAGATTGTTGGGCACGATCGAATAGTGGATGAACTGGCCTTGTCGCTTCTTGGCGATCAGGCCGGCATTCTCCAGCACGCCGAGATGCTGGGAGATCGAAGGCTTAGACATATCGAAGCGCGACGCGATCTCCCCCGCCGTCAGCGACGTATGTGCCAGATAGGCTAGGATGCGCCGGCGCGGCGCTGAGGCTAGTGCCTCGAAGACGCTCTGTAACGAACCACTCGAGCTCAACACTTCTTCCATCGGCTTGTTCGACTTCTGCTCCACCACGTCCAACCTCGAAACACCACCATTTAGGCCATTGCCTAAATGCCTAAATTAAGAAATAAGTATTTAGCTCATGAACTAAATATCTCTCCGTCTGCAGTTTTGCAAGGCGTGGGCGACGCAAAGCCTGGATTTGGCAATGTCTACTGTAGCGAAGCAGACCCTTTCTACCGAACGCATGATTTCCGCTCCTAGGAGCAGCGCTACCGATGGCAAAGTGGTTTGGGTGCCGGAGAAATCGATCTGGACCGGCATGCTGACACTGATTGCATTGGCTCTCGGCCCGCTGACATTCAGCTGGGACGCCTTAGCGCTCTTCGTGGTCTCCACGGTGATCACCATCTGTGCCGGTCATTCGGTTGGCATGCACCGCCTGCTTATTCATCGCTCGTTTCATACCAGCAAGGCGGTAGAATACATCCTTGTCTATCTAGGCACGCTGGTGGGGATGGCCGGGCCGTTCGGCATGATCTACGCACACGACATCCGCGACTGGGCACAGCGTCAGCGCGATTGCCACCCGCTACATGCTCATCGCCGCTCGTTCCTCGTCGATGCCTGGTGGCAGATGCATTGTGCGGTGAAACTGAAACATCCGCCCACCTTCGTCATCGAGAAGGCTGTGCGCGGGGACCGGTTCTACCAATTCCTCGAACGAAGGTGGATGGCGCAACAGTTGCCATGGGCCGTACTCTTCTTCACCATCGGCGGCTGGAGCTGGGTGGTATGGGGAATCGCGGTGCGCGTCTCTGTCTCGCTTACTGGCCATTGGCTGATCGGTCACTTCGCTCACCGCAGTGGCCACCAGGGTTGGAGCGTCAAGGACGTTGCAGTCCAGGGCTACAATTTGCCGGCCTACGGGCTGATCACATTTGGCGAAGCCTTCCATGGCAATCACCACGCTTTCCCACAATCCGCACGCCTCGGCCTAGAAGATGGCCAGATCGACCTCGGCTGGACCTTCATCCAGGCTCTCATGGCACTCGGACTTGCCGACGAGGTGAAGCTGCCCGAGAATACGCAGGCTCGCGAGGGGCTTCAACGCGTGCCTGAAGCGGGAGCTTATGCATCACGTACATGTCTGCGGACATGCAAGGGGTGCCCGATGTCGGCAAGGCGCAAATGAGCACCCATGGCGACGATTAGGATTTACGATCTCAAAGATCACGTCCTCGCGCTTGATCTCAGAGACTTACTGCGGCTTTTGGCTCCTCGGTCCATGGAAGCAAATTGTATCGTTTCGACAGTCAAGTCGTTCAAACCTGGGCACGAACGGTTTGAGACCACAGGCGAAGGCGGCGAACAACTTGAGGAATTAGCCCAAGACAATGCCTGGCTTTCGGGCTCTGATTTGACCGCCTTGGCTGAGGATACGCGGCAGGTAATCTGGGGGAGTTCGCCGGCTCGGCACCCACGCAGTCAGACAAGGCGTGGGTGATAATCCGGGCGGTCGACAGCACGCTCTACGAGATTGATACGGACGAGACGGTGCTAAATAAGATTAACTCGACCGACAAAGAAACCGCCGCGCGATCGACCAAAAGACTCCTTATAAGTCCCCCTTAGCGCCCGCAGCCTGAGAATGCCCCCGAGCGATGGTACTGTCGATCATGTGCTGCCAAGTCGTCGGTTAGTCCCAACTCGGCCAGTGCTGGTGAACGTCACGTCCGGGCTTCCCGTCCCTGTCCGGGACTTTGTGAAACTTGCAGTCTTGGCCTCCACCGACTGCAGACCCCTATTTCAGCCTCTGAAACAGATGCCCCGCTGCAATAGCCGAGGCTCTGGTTTTGTCTATGATCCATCTCCACCGGAACAAGAAGCATCAAGCGCCGATCCGGGTTGAGGGAGGAGAGACAATGCGCAGGATACTGACATCGATCGGTCTTGCCTTGCTGGCGTTCGCGGGTGTGAACGCAGCGAGCAGTGCCGGGCTGGCGGCGGAATGGCCGAAGGACAAGCCGGTCACTCTGGTTCACGCGTTTTCGGCAGGCAGCGATTATCTGGCTCGGCTGGTGGCCGCGGCGCTGGAAAAGGGCATCGGGCAAACCGTCATTGTCGAAAACAAGCCGGGGGCCGGCGGCGCGATCGGCACGGGTTATGTGGCCCGCCAGAAGCCGGACGGTTATACGCTGGTCACCGCCTATCCGGGACCGGCGGCCAATTTCACCAACACCATGCCCGGGCTGGCCTATAAGCCGCTGCAGGATTTCGAACACATCATCCAGTTTTCCGTCGGCGACATGGTGCTGGTGGCCCGCAAGGATTTTCCGGCCAACAATTTCAGCGAGTTGATCACCTATGTGAAGGAGCACCCCTCGCAGGTGAGCGCCGGCAACAACGGCATCGGCTCCTACGGTCACATGATCGAGACCGCGATCATGGATATGGCCGGGATCGACATCAAGCTTGTCAGCTACAAGGGCAGCCCGCCGATCGTGACCGACATGCTGTCGGCGAGCCTGGATCTCTCCGTGGATTATCTCGGTGATGCCTATATCAAACACATCGAGGCGGGCACTCTAAAGCCGCTCGCCGTCATCTCCGCCAACCGGGTCAAGATACTGCCGAACGTTCCGACCCTGAAGGAGGCGGGGCTCGATCTCGTTGCCGTGCCATGGGGAGGCATCATGGCGCCCAAGGGTACGCCCCCGGCGGTCGTCAAGAAGATCAACGACGTGCTCACGGAATATCTGAAGTCGGACGACGCCATCCGGAAATTCGCCGTTGCGGGCCAGGTCCCGGCGCCGACCACGCCAGAGGAGTTCCACAGGATCGTCGTCGATGAAGAAGCGCTGTGGCGGAACATCATCACCAAATACAAGATCCGGAGCGAATAGTCCTTCGGTCTCTCCGAAACAGAGAGCGACGGCCGGCAGATTGACGAAATCCGGGAGCGCATCCGATGTCGAGTGATACCCTTGTCCGGTCACATCGGCCCGCCGACGCGCCGCTGGTGGATGCGCATTTTCACATCTATACGGCGGACCTGCCGCTGGCGCCTGATGCCTGGCACCGACCGCCGGAAGATGCAGGCACCGAGCGGCTGATCAAGCTGCTCGACGACCATGGCATCTCGCTCGGGGTCGTGGCTGCCGCCAGCTTGCACGGCGAATATAACGACTACGTTCGTGATGCTTTGCGCAGATATCGCCGCCTGCGGGCAACGGCAATCGTCTCTCCGTCCATCGGCATCTATGAGTTGGAGCGGATGCGCGACGACGGCTTCGTCGGCATCCGGCTGATGTGGAGAACGCTTGCGGAGGCGCCGGATATCACCTCGCCGGACTATCGCCGGCTGTTGCGGCGGGTCGCCGATCTCGGCTGGCACGTGCACCTGATCGAAAGGGCGGATCGACTGCCGAAGATGATGCAGGAGATCGAGGCAGCAGGCGCGCGCGTGGTGATCGATCATATGGGCATGCCGGAAGCCGGCAAGGGTGTGGACGATCCCGGATTTCGCCTCGTCCTCAACGCGATCGATCGCGGTAATACCTGGGTCAAGCTTTCGGCGGGTTACCGGTTCAAGCCGTCCTCGGCCGCCGTGGATTGCGCCCGGGAGCTGGTGAAGCGGACGGGCGGGGAGCGGCTGGTCTGGGCGAGCGACTGGCCTTTTGCCGCCTACGAAAACAACGTGACTTACGGAGAGACCGTTGCGGCGCTTTCCGAATGGGTGCCTGACCTGGTCATGCGACGGCGCATCGGCGGTCGAAATGCCCTCGAACTCTACTTCATGTAAAAGCTGGAACCGGAAATGGATGCACTCGCGGAATTGACTGCCAAGGCCGAAATCCTGTCCCTCGTCACCGAGTACTGGAACGATGTCGACACCAATTGGGGTGCTGGTGCGCATATGATGTTCACCGAGGATGGCGTGTTCGGGTCAGGCCCTTCCGCTTTTGTCGGCAGGGAGCAGATAAAGGCGTTTTACGACTGGCGCCGCAGCCGGGGCGAACGCGTTGCGCGCCATCTGATCAACAACCCGATCGTTTCGATCGAGAGCCGAGATCGGGCGACGATCCAATATATCATGACCATCTATGCGGTCGATGGTTTGCCGGTCCTGCCCATCAATGGGCCAAACAGCATTTCGGACGTTCTCGAAGTGGTCGTGCGCGATTGGCCGGATGGTTGGAAGATCCAGTCGAAAGTGTTTACCCATTTGTTCAAGGGGCTGGAGCCGACGACGACGATGCCGGCAGATCTGCGGGAAGCCCTGCTGCCGGAGGGCAGCTCGCAGGCTCAGAGCTAATTTCCATATCGTACCGATCGAATGCCGTTGAGGAGGAAAACAGCATGGCCATCGCAACGCGACAGCACCGCTCGCTCAGTCGCCGAAATGTCACTTTCGCCGCCATTTTCGTAGGTTTCAGCGTGGCTGTCGGCATCTACGCTTATGAAACGTTGAAGATCGGCACGGCGGCCGAGATGGGGGCCGGGTTCTTTCCCGTCATGCTCTCGATCGTGCTCGGGTTCCTGTCCCTGGCCGTGGCTTTCACGCCGATCCCCGCAGGCGCCCAGCCGTTGCGGTTCGCCCCGGTCAAGGCGTCCATTCTGATCATAGGGTCCCCCCTGGTCTTTGCAGCGTCCATCCAGTCGCTGGGTCTGGTGGCCGCAGTGGCGTTGACGATCTTCTTTTCCAGTTTTGCCAGCCGGTTTGCCACCCTGCGCCAATCCCTTCCGCTGTCCGTCGGTTTCACCGTCTTTTGCGTGGCGGTATTCCATTATCTCCTGAACCTGCCAATCGCCCTCTGGGGCGACCTGATCACGGGTTAGAAACGCCATGGATATCTTTGCCAATCTCGCGCTCGGCTTCGGGGCGGTTCTTGAGCCTTCCAATCTGATGTTCTGCTTCATCGGCTGCCTGCTCGGCACGGCCGTCGGTGTGCTGCCGGGCATCGGTCCACTCGGTACGATCGCCATCCTGCTGCCGGTGACGTTCGGCTTTGCGCCGGAGGCCTCGATGATCATGCTGGCCGGCATCTATTACGGCGCCCAATATGGCGGCTCCACCACCGCGATCCTCATCAACCTGCCTGGCGAGGCGACATCGGCGGTGACCGCCATCGACGGTTACCAGATGGCGCGCCAGGGCAGGGCAGGGGCAGCACTTGCCATCGCCGCGCTCGGCTCGTTCTTCGCCGGCTGCGTCGCGACGCTCGTTATCGCGCTGTTTGCGCTGCCGTTGACCTCGCTTGCCCTCAGCTTCGGTCCGTCGGACTATTTTGCGCTGATGGTGCTGGGGGTGGTGGCCTCGATTGCGCTGGCGCACGGTTCGGTACTGAAGGGACTTGTCATGATCGTGTTGGGCCTGCTGCTCGGCTGCGTCGGGACCGATGTCTATACCGGCAGCATGCGCCTGACGCTCGGCACGCTTGACCTTGCGGATGGCATTCCGATTATCGCCTTCGGTTCCGGCGTCTATGCGATCGCCGAAATCCTGCGTGGTCTCGAGGATGAAAAGGAGCAGGAGCGGGATGTGCTGACCAAGCGCGTCACCGGCCTCATGCCCACCTGGGCGGATATCAAGGAGTCAGCCTGGCCTATCCTGCGGGGGACGGGGCTCGGTTGCATTCTCGGAATCCTGCCGGGTGGTGGCGCGATGCTGTCGTCCTTCACGTCTTATGCGTTGGAAAAGAAGATTTCCCGCCATCCCGAACGGTTCGGCCACGGCGCGATCGCCGGTGTTGCCGGTCCGGAATCGGCCAACAATGCCGGCGCCCAGAGCTCCTTCATCCCGATGCTGACGCTCGGTATCCCCTCGAACGCGATCATGGCGCTGATGATCGGCGCGTTGATGCTGCAAGGCGTGGCGCCGGGCCCCAATCTCGTCAATGAGAAGCCGGTTCTGTTCTGGGGTGTGATCGTCTCGATGTGGATCGGCAATCTGATGTTGGTGATCCTCAACCTGCCGCTTGTCGGGCTGTGGGTAAAGCTGCTCTCGGTGCGCAACCACTACCTTTTTCCGGCGATCATCGGTTTCTCGGCGATTGGCGTCTACAGTGTCGGCAACAATCCGTTCGATCTGGTCGTGATGGCGATTTTCGGAGTTATCGGCTACGGCCTTACCAAGCTCGATTGCGAACCCGCGCCCCTGCTGCTGGGCTTTGTGCTCGGACCGTTGCTGGAAGAATACCTGCGGCGCGCCATGCTGCTGGCGGACGGCAATCCGCTGGTGTTTTTCCAGCGGCCGCTCACCGCCGGCCTGCTATTTGTCGCGGCAGTGACACTCTTTGCGGTGCTCTTTCCGGCGATCCGCAACCGCCGCAGGGTCGTTTTTGCGGAAGAGGATTGAGAGCTTCTCCATCGTTGCCGGGCGGATTTTACCACGTGTTATGGCGCGATCGTGTTTCATGTCGTGAAATCGCCGCGCGGCGAAGGTGGACCCCTCGACCGTCCGGGTTGTAACTCATCGAAATCCGGCAAACAGCCGGACAGCGTTTCCCACCCATCAACCAACCCCGATATTCACAGGTGAAACTTGCAATATCTGCTGAGTTTCCATTTTTCCGGCTGTGCTGATGAGCGCTGACAAGGTCGTGCGCTACAACCCTCTGCTTGCCCTGAAGGACCCGCATTACCGTCGCTTTGCCATCGGAAGCATCGTCTCCGTCCTCGGCATGTGGATGCAGAAGATCGGCGTCGCATGGCTAGCATGGGAGCTCAGCAAGTCGCCATTCTGGCTCGGGTTGATTGCCGCCGCCGACATGCTGCCGTCGATCTTCCTCAGCAGCTTTGCCGGCTCGCTCGCCGACGCGCATGACAAGATCAAGGTACTGCGTTCGGCCCAATCGGTCGCCATCCTGCAGTCCGTGGCGCTGGCCCTGCTCTCGTGGCTGGGGCTCACCACCGTCGAAGTGCTGCTCGGGCTCACCCTGATCCTTGGAATTTCCAGCAGTCTCGAACAGCCGGCGCGGTTATCGCTCATTCGGGAAATCGTGCCTGCGGACTATCTGCATGCGGCAGTGGCGGTCAATGCACTGAGTTTCAACCTCGCCCGGTTCGTTGGCCCGATCATCGCCGGGCTGTTGATCAGTAAAGTCAATGTCGGCGTCACCTTTGCGGCGAGTGCCGCGGCAATCGCCTTCTTCTCTTATGCACTGGCTATGATCCGGGTCCAGAAGGGTATCGATCGACCCTCGGACGGCGTTCAGCGATCGGGCACCGCCGATGGCTTTCGTTATGTGCTTCGCCACAAAAGCCTTCTGGCGACGTTGGGGCTGCTGGGGATGACAGGGATCAGCGTCAACGGGATCTTGCAGATGCTTCCGGCCATCTCCGACGCCCTGTTCGCAAAAGGCATAGACGGGTTCGTGGGGCTGATGGCGGCTTCCGCCTTCGGCTCGGTGGTCTCGGGCACGATAACCCTGCTGCGGCCACCGAGTGCGCGGGGCCTGCTTGGTATCGCGTTTGCCGCGATTTGCGCCACCGCCGCCCTTGCGGTGCTCGCGTTGACGCCGAGTTTTCACCTCGCGCTGATTGCGATCTTCTGCATGTCGTTCGCCAACATGTATGCGGGGATCGCCGGACAAGCCTTGCTGCAGCTGGAGAGTGAGCCCGGCAAGCTGGGCCGCGTGATGGGAATCTATAGCATGATCATCCGTGGCGGTCCCGCGGTCGGTAGTTTCGTCATCGGAACCGCGGCGACGTTTGTCGGTATGGTCATTCCCATCGTCGGCGTCGCGGCGCTTGCCGCCTGTTATTCCGGCGCCATCGCGCTGGCCTTCCGCCGGCAGCAATCGTGACCGTTTTCATTTCATCTGCTGAAATGAAAAAAAGAAGCCTCTGGCCTCATCGCCCGGCGGGGACTACCGTTTGCTTAGGCATTGGTTGGGAGACTGGTGCAGAGGGAATTCTGGGAGGAGTTCTGGATGCTGGATAGCGAGCTTAAGGAGAGACCGGCCAGATCTCCGCAGCTGCCGAAATATAACGATCTTCATTGCAGGGCTAACTCATTGCGTGGCAGCGTCGACGAACACAAGGCGTCCTATGCTCCCGTCGAATCCGCCCGCCGGGTTCTGCTGCTGCTGCAGGCGCTCAATGCCCAGCGTATCGCCACCATCGGCTCGCTGCATCAGGTGACGGGCCTTTCCAAGTCGACGATCGTCAGAATGCTCGAAACCTTGATCAGCGAAGGATACGTCGTCCGCGACAATTTCGTCGGCGGCTATAGCGTGACCTCCAAGGTCGTCTCGCTTGCTTCCGGGTTCAGCGGCGCGCCGTTGCTGATCGAGGCGGCGCGGTCGCGGGCGGTGGCGTTGACCAATGATATCAAGTGGCCCGTGAGCCTCGGAACGCTGCGCGACGGCCACATCCTGGTCAGTTTTACCACGGCGCCGATCAGTCCCTGGTCCTATCCATTTCCCGTGCTGCACCGGTTCCTGGATCTGGAACTGACCGCGATGGGCCAGTGTTACCTGGCGTTCTGCGATGACGAGGAGCGTGCGCTGCTTTTGAACGCACTGACCCAGCAGCGCCGCGGGCAGGGCAAACCGTTCGATGCCGCGCGGGTGCTGAGGGACCTCAGGGCAACCCGCAAGCGCGGTTATGCCCGCGTCGGCGGACCGCGGCGGGTTTTCGATTTCGTGGCTGTCCCGATCCTCGACGGTCAGCGTTGCTCTGCCTGCATGGGGGTCGGCTTCTATCGTACCGCGGTTCCGTCCGATCGCATCGTGGAGAGCGTAATCCAGCCCATGCTCGAGACCGCATCCGCCATAAAAGTGGATATGCGCAACCTCAATAGCGCCGGCTACTGAGCCACAATCAACACTGATCTGCTGGGCGTTGCTCGATCAGGGCAGGCCGAGCTGTGTCCAATCGTGACCAACCCAAAGAGGGATCCAATGAAGCGTAAGGTTGTGCTGACATGTGCCGTCACGGGCGGCAGTGCTTTATCCAGGAACAGCCAATATGTACCGATTACGCCGGAGCAGATCGCCAATGAGGCGATTGCAGCCGCGCGGGCCGGTGCTGCGTCGGTGCATATCCACGTCCGCAATCCGCAGACCGGCGCCCCATCGATGAAGTTCGAACTTTACGAGGAGGTGATGCAGCGTATCGGCCGCTCCGGGGTGGACGTGATCGTCAATCTGACCGCCGGTCCGGGCGCTGGCTACGCGCCGACACTGGACGAGACTGCCGTGCCGCCTGTCCTGTCTCCAAATGTTCGCACCGACCATGTCTCGCGCCTGCGCCCCGATATCTGCACGCTGGATGTGGCGACCATGAATTTCGGCGACCGGGCGATCGTCAATACGCCGCCGCATCTGATCGCCATGGCGAAATCCATCCAGGCGGCCGGTGTGAAGCCGGAGCTTGAAGTTTTCGATGTCGGCCATGTGGGCGTCGCGGTGCGGTTGCTCGAGGCCGGGCATCTGCCGCAACCGCCATTCTTCCAGTTCTGCCTTGGGATTCCGGGCGGCGCTCCGGCGACGACCGAGGCGATGCTTCTGATGCGCTCGCTGATACCGGCGGGCGCCATCTGGTCTGCCTTCGGCATTTCCCGTTTTCAGATGCCCATGGTCGCCCAGTCGGTCATCCTCGGCGGCCATTGCCGCGTCGGGTTGGAAGACAACCTTTACCTGGAACACGGTGTTCTGTCCGAAGGCAATGCGCCGCTGGTCAAACGCGCGGTCGAGATCATCAGGGCACTCGGGGCCGAGCCCGCGACGCCGGCGGAAGCCCGCGAGATCCTGTCGCTCGAAGCGGCAAGGATGGCCGCGTGATGGATGGTCTCGAGCCGGTTTCGCAGACCGTCTTCGATCCTGCCGCGGCAGGTTGGACGAAGCGCCGGTCCAACCCTTTCTCCGATGTGGTCGGGCCGTTCTGGCAGAAGCAGGAGGATGGGCAGATCCTCTTCGGACTACTCTGCACGCCGCAGACTCTGAACAACGCGCGCGTAATGCATGGAGGCGCGCTCGCGACCTTCTGCGATCAGGCATTGGGCGGCACGCTCCATGAAACCTTGTCGCGCGCTCAGGAACCTGATGCACCGCCGGTGCGGTCCGTCACGGTCCAGCTCAACGTGCAGTTTCTCGCGGCCGTTCGGCCGTTCGACTTCGTGATCGCCCGCTGTCGCGTCACCCGAAAAACGCGCACGCTGGTGTTCCTCGACGGGCTTGCGGAAGTGGGCAACGAGGCTGTCGCAGCGCTCCAGGCGGTGTTCAAGCTGGTCAAGCCAGCCGTCTGAACGGGCCTGTGGGATTGTATTTCAGTCATTGAAATGTCCCCACGCCGACCCTCGCCGAATGCCGCCAAACGCCTCAGAGTCACTGAAACAAAGCGGCCTCGGGGAGGAAAAGCATGCCACGGACGGAGTTTACGGTGCGGTTCAGGGCGTCTCGGCAACTGCTCGGCACATTCGTCAAGACGCCCACCAGCCATGCCTCGGAAATCTTCGGCGGCGCCGGGTTCGATTTCGTGGTCATTGACGAAGAACACGCGCCGATCGATCGTTTCGCGACCGACCAGATCCTGCTGGGATGCCGGGCGAACGATATCGCCGGCCTCGTCCGGGTGCCCTCGTCGGCCCCGAGCGCCATCCAGTCGGTGCTCGATTGTGGCGCCAGCGGCGTGCTGGTCCCGCATGTCGCCTCGGTCGAGATCGCCCGCGCCG
>NZ_JALBGW010000048.1:0-31113 GCF_023006485.1 Neorhizobium sp. BETTINA12A | reverse complement strand
CGGCGCCCCGCGGCCGATCGGCAGCGGCTCGTGGCTCTGGTCGGGATTCGGCACCGGCACCGCGGCGACCAGCGCCTTTGTGTAGGGATGCAGCGGTTCGCGGACGATATCCTCGGTCGGCCCGTCTTCCATGATCCGGCCGAGATACATGACGATAGTCCGCTCGCAGACGTAACGCACCAGCGCCAGATCGTGGCTGATATAGATGGCGGTGAGGCCCAGCCGGTCGCGCACGTCGCGGAAAACGTTGAGCACGCCGGCACGCACCGAGACGTCGAGCATCGACACCGGTTCGTCGGCCACCACGAATTCCGGCTGCAGGATCAGCGCCCGCGCCATCACAACGCGCTGCAACTGGCCGCCGGACAGGTGATGCGGATAACGGTCGAGAAACTGCGCAGGCTCCGGCAGTTTCACCAGTTCGAGCGCCGTGATGATCCGGCCCTCGCGCTCACGCCTCGGGATGGCGGCATTTTCCAGCGGCTCGGCCAGCGTTTGGCGGATGGTGAAGCGCGGATTGATCGCATCGAACGGGTTCTGGAAGATCAGTTGCGCCTTGGAGCGGAACTTCTTCAGCCCGCTGCCGCGCACCGCACCGATCTCCTCGCCGTCGAAATGGATCGTGCCGCCGGTCTTTTCCTCGAGCTTCAGCAGCAGCCGGCCCATTGAGGTCTTGCCGCAGCCGGATTCGCCGAGCAGGCCGACGCTTTCGCCGCGCCGGATATCGAAGCTGACGCCATCGACAGCTTTCACCACCGTCGACTTGCCGCGCATCGCCGCGAACGCACCGCCGACAGCATAATGCAGCTTGGCATCGAAGACCGAGACCAGAATATCCGGCCTTTTGGTGATCATGTTCATGCCGGGGCCATCCATGTCTCCGTCTTGGCGGCTTTGATACGCAGGGCAGCGCTCTCGTTGGCACGGTGGCAGAGCACCGGGTGATCCGGCGCGACATCGATGACCGGCGGCTCGGTGCCGCAGATGTCGAGCGCGAAAGGACAGCGCGGCTTGAACCGGCAGCCGGCCGGAGGAGAGGCGAGGTTCGGGGGTGCCCCTTCGATCGGCGTCAGGATGCCGGAGGCAGCTCCCTGCAGATCCGGAAAGGCGTTGCGCAGGCCCATCGTATAGGGATGCGACGGCGCGGTCAGCGCCGCCTGCATCGTGCCGGATTCGGCGACCTTGCCTGCATACATGACGACAGTGCGGTCGCAGATATAGGCGACGACCGAGATATCGTGGGTGACGAGGATGACCGACACGCCAAGCCGCGTCTGCAGCTCCTTGAGCTGATCGAGGATCTGCCGCTGCACGATGACGTCGAGCGCCGTCACCGGCTCGTCGGCGATGATCAGCTTCGGATCGAGCGCTAAGGCCAGCGCGATCGCAACACGCTGGCGCATGCCGCCGGAGAACTGGTGCGGATAATCGTTCAGGCGGTTCGCGTCGATACCGACCATCTCGAACAGTTCTTCGGAACGAGCACGGGACTGTTTGCGGCTCAGGCCGCCGCGGCGGCGCAGCACCTCGTCGAGCTGGTATTCGACCGTATAGACCGGATCGAGCGAGTTCATGGCGCTCTGGGGAATGAAGGCGATGTCGCGCCAGCGCAGCGCATTCATCTCCTTTTCGGGAATCTTTGCGAGATCCTTGCCGTCGAACAGGATCTGGCCACCGGTGATCGCCGCATTTTCGGCAATCACCCGCGTCAGTGCCCGGGCAACGGTCGTCTTGCCGCAACCGGATTCGCCCACCAGGCCGGTGATCGAGCCGCGCGGAATGTCGAAGCTCGCGCCGTCCACGGCATGGACGAAATTGCGCCCCACTTGATAGCTGACCCGAAGATCTCTCACGGAAAGAAGGGGTTCGCTCATCGGCTCAACTTCGGGAAGAGGATGTTTTCATAACCGCGGGTGATGAAGAAGCCCGCGCTGACGACGAGGATGATGCAGATGCCCGGAGGCACGAACCAGTAGAAGGCCTGTTTGGCGAGCGCCTGGCTGGCAAACGCATCCTGCAGCATGTAGCCCCAGCTGATCGAGTTAGGGTCACCGAAACCGAGGAAGCTGATCGATGCTTCGGTCAGGATCGCCCAGCCGATCGCGATCGATCCGTACAGGAACGAGAGCGGCAGGATGTTCGGCGCGATATGGCGCAGGATGATCTTGAAGTCGGACGACCCAGCCACCCGCGCCGCCTCGACATAACCGCGGGTCCGAAGCGTCAGCACCTGGCTGCGGATGACGCGGGCGGTATCGCGCCACAGGACCAGCGCCATGGCGATGACGACGTTCCAGATCGACGGCCGCAGGAAGGCCGCAAGCACGATGACGAAGGGCAGAAAGGGGATGCCGAAGGCGATATCGGCAAGCCGCATCAGGATGGCGTCCACCCAGCGGCCGAAATAACCGGCGACGAGGCCGATGACCGAGCCGATCAGCGCCACCATGAAGGCAGCGGTAATGCCGATCAGCAGCGCCGAGCGGCTGCCATAGACGAGTTGCGAGAAGATGTCCCGGCCGAGGCTGGTGGTTCCCATGATGAAACCATCTTGCCCCGGCCGGAGGTCCGCCGCGAGATCGTAGGCTGGCGTGTAGAGGATTTCGGTCGGGTCATGCGTGGCGATCTGATCGGCAAACACCGCAACGACGATGAACACCAGATAGATGAGAAGACCGGCGACCGCGAACGGGTCGTTCATCGGCAGTCTCAGCGCGCGGAACATCCGGGCAAGGATATGGGGGCGTCTCGGCTTGATGATGGCGGGTGCGGCGATCTCAGGCATGGGAAATCCTTGGATCGAGGAAAGCATAGAGCAGGTCGGCGAGTAGGTTCATGAAGATCACCACGAGCGCGATCATCAGGAAGGCGCCCTGCGCCAGCGGATAGTCGGAAGCGGCAACGGCGTTGACCAATTCGCGGCCGAGGCCTGGCCAGGAGAACACCGATTCCACCACGACATTGCCCTGCAGCTGGTAACCGACGGCGATCGCAAACGATGTCATCACCGGCAGCAGCGCGTTACGGGCCGCATGGCGTACCACCACGGTCCAGTTCGACAGCCCCTTGATGCGGGCCATGGTGACAAAGTCCTCCTTCATCACGTCGAGCATGTTGGAGCGCATCAGCAGAAGCGGCAGGCCTTGGCTGTAGATTGCCAGCGTCGCCGCCGGCAGTGCCAGATGAGCGAGAAAATCGCGCGAGGTATAAAGGTCGAGGAAGCCGGAATATTCGTTGCCGGGAGCGCGCGTGCCGCCCGCCGGCAGCCAGCCGAGCGAAAACGAGAAGATCGCCAGCATCACCATGCCGAGCCAGAATTCGGGCATGGCGCGGGTGGTGAGCACCAGCGGAATGGCCGCCTGCTCCACCCAACTTCCGCGGCGCCAGGCAAGATAGGCGCCGGCGAGAATGCCGAAGACATAAGCGACGATCAGCGAGGAGAATGTCAGGATCAACGTGTTCGGCAACAGGATCCAGATGCGCTGGCCGACCGGCTCGCGGTAGCGAAAGCTCTGGCCGAGCTCGCCCTGCAGAAGATTGCCGAGATAGATCAGGTACTGGTGCCACAGCGGCTTGTCGAGGCCGAACTGGGCCATGAGCTGCTGCTGCTGCTCGAGCGTAAAGGTCGGATCGATATAAGCGGCCATCGGATTGCCCGGCATCAGCCGGAACATCAGAAACAGGATGGTCACTACCGCCCATAAAACGAGAGCGAGCTGCAGCAACCTGCTGCCCACAGCCTTGAAATTCTTCATCTGAAAAAATTCCTTCTCTTGGCTCGGCGCCGCCTTGGGAGCACAAGGCGAGGCTGCCGATGTCAAGCGTCAGGCAAAAAGGGGAGGCGGCGCGTGGAAAATCCACCGCCTCCGTGAAGATTACTTGGCGGCGATGGTTTCCTTGGTGTCACCCGGATAGCGCAGCTTGCCGCCGTCCAGCGTATAGCCGGCATCCTTCAGGGTCTTGGCGGCAACGGCCTGACCGGTCTTGAAGCCATCGACGACCGTCTTGTCATGCCAGAATTCGAGTGCCGGGGAGACGATCGAGTTGGAACCGACTGCGAAGCTCTTGTAGGCAGCCTTGACGATCAGCTGGCGTTCGACCGCTTCGGAAAGCGCGCGACGGAAGGCCGGGTCGTTGAAAGGGGGGCGACGTTCGTTGAAGGCGATGTAACGGAAGCCCATGTCAACGGTGGAAACGACTTCCAGGTCGCCGTCCTTCTTGGCGGCGTCGATCAGCACCTGCGGATCGCCGGTGAACTCGCCCATGAAGTTGATTTCACCCGAGCGCAGCATGCCGAGTGCAGCTTCTGCATTCGGTACGATACGCAGGATCCAGCGATCGACCTTCGGCGCGGCGAAGTGATCCTTGTTGGCGGCAAGCGTGACGGACTCGTTCTTCGCCCAGCTGGAGAACCTGAACGGGCCGGAGCCGATCGGCATCTGCTCCTGATAGCTTTCCGCAGTCTCCGGCTTGGTGGCGAGATCCTTGAGGATCGGCTCCCAGATGTGCTTCGGGATCAGGTTGACCTTGGCAAGGCTGGAGGTGACGAAGGAGGCGGCCGGCTTCTTCAGCTTGAAGGTGATGACGTCGCCGTTGATGGTGATCGCATCGATATTCGTCGCGAAAGGCTTGTACATCGGGGCTTCGCCGCCGACTGCCGCTTCGAACGAGAACTTGACGTCATCAGGGGTGACCGGCTTGCCGTCATGCCATTTCATGCCGGACTTCAGCTTCACGTCGACCGTGGTGCCGTCCTTCCAGGTGAAGCTCTCGGCGGCCCACGCCTTCGGCAGGCCATCCGGACCGACACGCAGCAGGCGGTCCCAGACCAGTTCGGTGATCCAGCTGTCGACGCTGCCCGAGATATAAAGCGGATTGATCGCCTTGATATTGTCGGACGAATTGATGATCAGGTCCTTCTTTGCACCCGCCGGCTCGATGCCGAGGAAGGTCCAGGTGTTGCGGATGCCGATGCCGCTCTGGTTGACGACCGATTCCGGCTTCCAGACGGTCTTGTCGAAAGCGAAGGTCGATTTCGGATGCACGAGCATCATGTAGGGCTGATCCTTGGAGAGGATCTCCTGCGCCTTGAAGACCAGCGCCTTGCGCTTGGCCGGATCGATCTCGCCGCGCTGGGCTTCGGCGGTCGCGTCGTAGTCCTTGTTCAGGTAGCCCGCGAAGTTGTAGCCATCCTTGGCGGTAGAAGAATGAAAGAGGTTGAAGATGAGTTCGTCCGGATCGGAGCGCTCAGGCCGGCCGACCATCTGCCAGGCAGTCGAGTCCCACTGGTCGCGCTTGTACCAGACTTCGTCGGACATCTGTTCCCAAGGGATCGCCCGGACTTCGACATCGAGGCCGAGCTTGCGCCATTCCTGAGCAATCAGCTGGACGGACTGGAATTCCGCCTGCTGGCCGGCCTGCGGACGGGACAGGATGGTGATCTTGCGGATCGGGTCGCCGGCCCAGGCGGGCAGAGCGATGGCCGTTACCACAAGAGCTGCAAATGCACTTCTCAAAACGGACTTCATGATCGTTCTCCTCTGAATAGCTTGACTATTCTCTTTGTTGGCAAAGGGTTTTCTCCCTCCGCATCGCAAATCCGAAATCGGCCTTCGAACACGTTTCCCGCGCGTTCAATGCCGACACTCAATCCACAGAATAAATTCACGAGCGCCTTCGAAGGGTTTGCAACCCGGCTCTCAATGTTTTATTGTGTGAAACATCGTTTCGCATTGATGGCGAGTAAAACACATTCCAAGAAGATTGCAAGAAGCTTCAAGCAATCCAAATCACATGCCGGAGGAGACCATCCGATGACCGAACCAAAAGACTACAAGATCGCGGCCGTGGACCGGGCGCTCGCCCTTCTCGAAGCCCTTGCCGATCGTCCGGACCAGGGCGTGACGTCGCTTGCAAAATCGCTGGGGATGACCAAATCGCTGGTCTTCCGCCTGCTGCACACGCTGGAGGAGCGCGGGTTCGTATCGCGCGATCCGGAGCGTGCCGAATTCTCGCTCGGCTACCGCATCGGCGTACTCGGCGAGCGCCTTGGCAAGGACGGCGCCCTGCTTTACGCCGCCCGGCCGGTCATGGATGCGCTCCGCGACCAGACATCGGAGAACGTCAACCTTGTCGTGCGCGAAGGCCTGAAGACCTACGTTCTGGCGACCCGCGCCGGCCGTCATTCGATCCGGCTTTTTGCCCAGGCGGGACGCAATGGCCCATTGCATGCGGGCGGTGGTTCGCTGCTTCTGCTGGCTTACGCCGATCCCTCGGTCATCGATGCGGTACTTTCCCAGCCGCTCGAAGCCTTCACGCCCTACACAATCACCGACCGGGCGAAACTGCGCCAGGCACTCGAACGCATCCGCGCCAACGGCTACAATATCGTGCTCAACGATCTCGATGAAGGCGCCTTCTCCGTCGCCGTCCCGATCACCGGCGCCGACGGCACGATCATCGCCTCGATCTCGGTCGCCGGCGCTGTCGCCCGCTTCGATGAGGAGCGGCGCGAAAGCCATTTGAAGGCCGCCCTCGACGCCGCTGCGGAAATATCCGAGCGCCTTTCGATCCACGGCCCTGGCGAAAACGGCCTCGTGAAATCAAGGGCTTGAGGCTCGATCAAGCCGATCTCCAATCATCCGGAAATAGACGGGCGCTTTGGCGCCCGTTTTCGTCAGTGCGATTTCTGGCCCTTCGAAGCCGCTTGCGGGGTCGTCAAACCTCTGTTAGCGTTTTCAAGTTTTGTGAAACATCGTTTCGATAGATAAAACAAGTAGGGGAGTAACGGATATGAACGAGATCGAATCTGCCGTTCTGGGAGCGGTGACGCTGGATGAACCCTGGGCTCTGGTGGAGAGCTTTGCGACCTACAAGCGCGAGCATCCGACCGACGTGAACCGGGCCATGGACGAGGTCGCCGCGAGGCTCGCCAGGCACGGCGTCGAGGTCAAGATGCACGAAGCCGACCTCTTCCTCAGCCTGCCGGGCCTCGCCCGCGTCGAAGCCGGGGATAAGACCTTCCGCGCCAAGCCGCCATCCTATTCGTTGGACGCATCGAAGGGCGTGAAGGGCGAGATCGTTTACATCGCCAGTCTGCAGCCGAAGGCGATCTCGACCATGTTCGAAAAGACCGTCGACGGCACCGGTGAACTCGCTGCCCGGGTCCGCGGCAAGGTGGTTCTCTCGGAAGGTTTCGCCAATCCGGGTCTCGTTTCGCAGTTCACCGAGCTTGGCGCAGTCGGCGTCATTGCCATCAATCCGGGCGTCGACATCCATTGGGGCACCTGCACCACCGTCTGGGGCACGCCTGACCTTGACGACCTGCCGCGCAAGCCGTCGATCCCGGCCGTTGCCGTCAACCGCGAGAGCGGCGATGCGCTGATCGAATTTGCCAAGACCGGCACGGAGGTCACCATCTTTGCGGACATGGAAGAAGGCTGGTTCAAGTCGAAGCTGCCGGAAGTGTTCATCAAGGGCACCGAAGAGCCGGACAAATACGTCTTCCTGCACGGCCATCTCGACAGCTGGGATGTCGGTGTTGGCGACAATGCCACCGGCGACGCGACGATGCTCGAAATCGCCCGCGTTCTCTGGGCCAACCGCGACAAGCTGAAGCGCTCGATCCGCATTTGCTGGTGGCCTGGCCATTCGACCGGACGTTATGCCGGCTCCACCTGGTTCTCGGACAATTTCGCGCTCGACCTCGACGAAAACTGCGTCGCCTCGGTCAATTGCGACAGCCCCGGCTGCCGCTGGGCGACGGAATTCATCAATCTCTGCATGATGACCGAAACGGAAGCTTTCCTCTCCGACGTCATCGAGGAAGTGGCCGGCAAGAAAGCCGAAGCCGAACGCCCGCACCGCGCCGGCGACTATTCCTTCAACAATATCGGCCTTTCGAGCTACCTGATGCTGTCCTCGACCATGACGGAACGGGATCGCGAGGAGAAGGGCTACTACACGGTCGGCGGCTGTGGCGCCAACATCGCCTGGCACACCGAAAACGACACGCTTGAGATCGCCGATAAGGACATCATGCTGCGCGACATCAAGGTCTATCTGCTGGCCGTGCTGCGCAATGCCAATGCCAAAATCCTGCCCTTCGACTGGCGTGCGACGGCACGAGAGTTCCTCCACACGGTCGACACCTACCAAAAGAAGGCCGGCGACCGCTTCGACCTTTCGCCGAGTCGCCGGGCGGTCGAGTCCTTGGCTGAAGCACTCGCCGCATTCTACGCCGGGATCGACAGCGGCAAGATCGAAGCGAAGAGCGCCAACCACGTGGTCCAAAGGCTCGCCCGCATCCTGGTGCCGCTGAACTACACCCGCGAGCAGCGATTCCGCCACGACCCGGCCCTGCCGATCCCGGAACTGCCGGCCATCTCGACGGCAGCCGATCTCGACAAACTCGGCCCTGAGAAACTCGGTTTTGCCAAGACCCAACTCGTGCGTGGCCAGAACCGCGTGATCTCGGCGCTGCGTCAGGCAGAACAGCTGGTTCGCGCTGCCTGATCGTCAACACCTAGTCAAAAACCCCATAAAGTTGATGTCCAACTTTATGGGGTCAGTTCATCCCTAACCGCTCCCTTTTGTCCCTGTAGTTTTATCTTCCGCTTCTCGTTTTTACCCATCGGTCGTTGTCGTCCTCCCGTTGGGCAAGCGGCCCGGGATCGGGATGAGCGCCGAGGGCAGGCTCTGCCGAGATCGGTCATAAGGATCGGGAAAATCGAGAAAAATCGAAAGGCATCATTTCACTGGAGATGATGGGCGACGGTCCCAATCCGTTCAAAGCAGCTAGATCCCTCCTAGCGCATTTCACCGTCAGCGCTGGAAATCCGCCCTGCGAAGGCGGTGCAAGGGGAGGGTTTGGCAGAGCTGTTGGATGTAGAGGTTACGGCCAGCACTTTCCGGTTCGCGTCGGCCATTGTCCGTTGCAATTTTGCGACCCTCCCCTCAATAAGATGAGTATAATACTCATATTTTATTGATCGACGAAGAATCAGCTTTTATAGCTGCGCTCGGCGAACCATCTCGCCCAGCGACCTTCTCTCGCTGCTCCCTCACATCCGTGATCTGTCAGGATCACCACCCAGTTTGCAGCCGAAGGGATCGGGCAATGACGTTATCTTTCAATCGGTTTTACGCCCGTTGCCATCTTCTCGGCTCCACCGTATTCGTTGGCGCCGTGGCTGCAGCCATCATGCCTATTGGGGCAGTTGCGCAGGACGCGACTACGCTCGAACCCATAATCTTACGAGGCTCCGGTACTCAAACAATCAGTGAAGACAACGATACCATCGTTCCCGAGCGTTCGGTTTCCGCCTTGAAGACCGACACGCCGCTCGTCGAGACGCCGCGCTCCGTTTCCGTGATCACACGCAAGGAGATGGAGCAGCGTGCCGTCACCGATATAATCCAGGCAACCCGGTACAGCTCCGGCGTGAGTACCGGTGGCTTCGGTTATGACCCGCGCTTCGATCAGATTTACATCCGTGGCATCGAGACCACCGTAAGCGGTGATTTTCGCGACGGCCTGCGCCAACCGGTGATGACCTACGGAACATTCACAACCGAGATATACACGCTCGACCGTGTGGAGGTGTTGAAGGGACCAGTGTCTGTTATGTACGGCGCGGCGAGCGCAGCCGGTATCGTCAACAAGATTTCCAAACTGCCGCTGCAGGAAGCTCACCATGAGGTCGAACTCCAATACGGGACGGTTGGCCGCAAGCAGGCCGCTTTCGATTTCGGCGGACCGATCGGCCAGAGCAACGATGCGTTTTACCGTGTCGTAGGTCTCGTCCGGGAAGGGGAGACCAACTACGATATTCAGGACGACCGTTACCTGCTGCAGCCGTCTTTTACCTGGGAGCCGACCGACAGCACCAAAATCACCATCTACGGCCTGGCCCAGGATACCGAAACCGCAGCCAGCGCCTGGACTTTCAAAAACGACGGCCAGATCTATCTCGTCAGCGACCCGGATTACGATTATCAGAAAATTCGGCAGTATCAGCTGGGCTACAAACTCGAACATGACTTTGGCAACGGCCTGACCTTCCGGCAGAACGCACGCGTGAGCGATCTGGACCTCAAGGCACGTTATCTCAACCGGATGACAATGTTCAGCGCTCCGGCCGATCCCTGGTCGACCGCAGCGGTTACGGACAAGATGCGTGCCTACCAGATCGACAACCAGCTCCAAGCCAAGTTCGAAACAGGCAATGTGTCCCATACCATTCTCGCGGGACTGGATTACACTGCCGTAAACTCGGATTTTGCCGTCGGCTACGGGTCCACATTGCCAGGCAACGTTGGAAGCGCACCAACGCCCGCGCTGACGGGCTTCACTGGCAACGACCTGCGTCAGACGGGGCTTTATGCGCAGGAACAGGCAGAGATCGGAAACTGGCGCTTCGTCGGCGGCTTGCGCTACGATTGGCTGGATCAGACCACCACAGATAAGGTCGCTGGCACAAGCGACGAGAGGGAAGACGGAGCTCTGTCCGGTCAGGTCGGCCTTCTCTATCTCTTTGACAACGGGATCGCTCCCTATGTGAGCTACGGAACCTCCTTCGTCCCTTCGACCGAGCTCTCTGCCTCAGGGGCCGTGCTGGAGCCAACCGAAGGCCGTCAGATCGAAGTCGGCATCAAATATCAGCCGGATGGCGAAAACTTCTCACTTAGCACGGCGGTTTATCGTTTGGTCGAAACCGGCAAGCCGCAATATGCCGGCACGCCGATCCTCGTCCCTATCTATGAAAACTCGGGTGAGAATACGTTCACGGGCTTCGAGGTCGAAGGTCGAAAGACTTTCGACAACGGCATCAGCCTGATCGCCGCCTACACTTACACTCACGGGGAAATCACGGACAATCTCGACAGCTCCATTATCGGCAACACGCCAACGACGACACCCCGGCACGTCGCCTCTTTGTGGGTCAACTATGCAGCGTCTGAAGATACCGTGATCGACGGCCTCAGCGTCGGCGGTGGCATCCGCGCAACAAGCGAATCTTTCACCAGCGACGCCAACACCGGCAAGAACGCGGGAGTCGTGTATTTGGACGCCGCAATTTCCTATGACTTCGGTGCAAAAAATCCGGACCTGAAAGGACTTTCACTCTCCGTCAGTGCGACGAACCTCGCCAACCGCGAAGAGCAGGTCTGCAACGGCGGCTATTGCTACTTCGGCCAAGGCCGCACGGTTCTCGGATCGCTGAAGTATAAGTGGTAGCAGGTGGAAGCTGGCGCCATGGCAGAAAATCTCAGCGAGTTGAGCATGACTGAAAAAACCTGCCCGTTGCCCGGAACTGGTTGTTTTGACCTGGCACCAAAGGCGGGCGGCGAGCCCTATCGCATCTTCCTCTATATTCCCGCCGGCGAATCTCCCGCCGAGGGATGGCCGCTTCTGGTCCTGACCGACGGGAATGCAACCTTTCCCTTTGCCGTCGCCAGCCTGGTAACCCAAGCGCCTTACCCGACCGGAACCAACGTCGGTTGGGGCGTTATCGCGGCGATTGGCTACCCCTCTGACGAACCCTATAACGCACTCCGCAGGGCGTGGGACCTGGGGCCTCCGCCGATCAAATCCTATCCGCCCTATTTTGACGGTGGCCCTGCTGTCCGCATCGGCGGGACGGGCGAGCTGCTCGATTTTATCGAGACACAACTGCTTCCGCGGCTTTCCGAAATGGTGCGGCTCGATGCGACGCGGCGATCGCTTTTCGGGCATTCTTTCGGCGGTCTTTTCACTCTCTACACCCTTTTCGAACGTCCAGTCCTTTTTGCCAACTGGATCGCTGCCAGTCCGACTATTTATTGGGAAGGCAGTGAAATCCTGAACAATGAGGTGCGCCGCCAGAGCGTCGCGGGTCACGCGGCCTTCCTGCATCTGTCGGCCGGTGAGTACGAGGGAGATAAACTTGCTCCTTTCCAGTACCGAAACGAAGATGCAGCGTCTCGTCTGGAGAAGAGGAAAACCGAGCAGACGGTTGCGTTGGCGCAGGAAATGGCAGAGCGACTGAACCGTCCCGAGGACGGCATTCGCACACAGTTCGAGCTTTTTGCAGGGCAGACCCACATGTCCGTCCTCGGACCAGCCGTCAATCGCGCAGTGGGCATCGCTTTCGAAGTGGCGGACAAAGATGTGTGACAGACACCTGCGCTGTTGGCGCGACATTTCAGTATTGGCTTAGGAGGTAACGTGGTCTCGGCTCAGCTAGCGCAGGACGCTCCCGAAACGACGGATGCTTTTGCTGTCGACAAGGTCGGTCTTTCCATCGACGGGAACACGATCCTGTCAGACGTCAGTCTCGATTTTCCAGCAGGTGAGGTGGTGGCCCTGGTCGGCCACAATGGTTCCGGAAAATCCAGTCTCTTGAAAATTCTGGCACGGCAACTCACACCGACCGCCGGATCGGTCGCTTACGGTGGCCGCAACCTCGCGCATTATCACGGCCGTGACTTTGCACGGTCGGTTGCCTATTTGCCGCAGGATTTGGGTACGGGCTCAGACATGACGATCCGCGAACTCGTCGGTTGCGGGCGCTATCCGTGGCACGGCGCGCTCGGCCGTTTCTCCGATGTCGACAAGGCAAAAGTCGAGGCCGCCATAGCCGCCACGCATATCGAGACCTTTGCCGATCGTGTTGTAGGCACATTGTCCGGTGGAGAGCGGCAGCGTGCGTGGATCGCCATGCTGATCGCTCAGGACGCCCGGTGCCTGCTGCTCGACGAGCCGACCGCGGCGCTGGATATCGCGCACCAGATCGAAGTGCTGTCTCTCGTGCAGCGGCTGGCCCGCGAAGGCGGCCGGAGCATCGTGATCGTTCTTCATGATATCAACATGGCCGCCCGCTTCTGCGATCGGATCCATGCGCTGAAAGGCGGACGGGTCGTTGCAAGCGGCACGCCGAACGAAATCGTAGTGCCTGAGACGCTCCACGCCATTTACGGGATCGATATGGATGTGATTTCCGTTCCGCACCTTTCGCATCCGCTTGCCTATGCCTGCTGAGGCCTGTTCCGGGATGAAGATTTCAAGGCGTTCACTTCTGCACTATGCCGCGGCCGCAGCCGTCGTGGTGCCGAAGCCATTGTGGGCCGAAGTCGCCAGACAAAGAGTGGTCAGCCTCGACTACGGGCTGTCGTCCACGCTCCTGTCGCTTGGATTGCCTCCAGTCGGAATATCCGACCTTGCCGACTGGGACAAATGGGTCGTCGAGCCCGCCATGCCGCAATCGGTCGTCGATATCGGGAGTTCTAATGAAGTCGATTTCGAGGTCCTGATACAGCTGAAGCCGGACATTATTCTGACGACGCCTTATCTCGACGAGCTTTTGCCCAGGCTCCAGCCGATTGCGAAGATTTTGCGGCTTGAGATCTTCACGCCCAACACTGGCCCGATCCTCCCGGCGGCGATCGCGGCGACGCGCAAACTGGCTGCCGAACTCGGTCATGAAGCCGAGGCGGAACAATTCCTGGCGCGATCCGACGCATTCTTCGAGAGGTGCGGCCGACGGCTTGCGGGCCGGACTGTTCCGCCAGTTGTGCTGGTGAGCTTTATGGATGCGCGGCACGCTCGCGTCTATTCGGCCCCCGGGCTATTTCACAATGCGCTCGAGCGTATTGGCGTGCGTAATGCCTGGACGCGGCAATCGAACTATTGGGGCTTTGAGACTATTGGCATCGAAGAATTGTCCGTTATCACCGATCCGGACGCCCGGCTGATCGCCTTCGACCCCGTTCCGCCCGACGTGTTGCCGAAGCTCGTCGACAGTCCATTGTGGCAGGCGCTCCCGTTTTCCCGGCCGGGCCACCTGTCAGTGGTTCCGCCGGCACTGATGTTCGGCATGGTCAACGAGGCTATGCGTTTCGCCGGCCTGGTGACCGACGTTCTGGAACAAGACGCATGAAGACAATTCGCCGCGAAAATCTCGGGCCGGCGCTCGTATCTTTCGTCCTGCTCTGCGCCGGTTGCATGGCATTCTGGCTTCTCGCAGGACCGGCGCTCTCAGGATCGGCCGGGCAGGGCACCGACATCCAGCGCATGATGCTCTATTATTCGACGTTGCCACGGCTAGCCACGGCATTGGTTGCCGGTGCCGCGCTCGCATTGTCCGGTGCCTTGTTCCAGCAGGTCCTACGAAACCCGCTGGCCGACCCGACGACGCTCGGCGTGTCGGCCGGAGCCAATCTCGCACTGGTTGTCGTCTCGCTTTTTATTCCCAGCCTGCTTGGGGCCGGCCGCGACATTGTCGCTCTTCTCGGGAGCAGTGCCGCCGCTGCGATCGTCGTCGGCTTTGGCGCGCGACGCGGCTTCTCACCCTATTCGCTTGTCCTCTCGGGCCTTGTGCTGAGCCTCTGGTGCGGGGGCCTGTCGGCTATCCTGACCTACCTGAACCAGCGCTACCTGGCGAGCCTGTTCATCTGGGGTGCTGGTTCGTTGGCGCAGCAGAGCTGGGTCATTCCCCAGTCGCTCGTCTGGAAGGTAGGCACCGTCGCCATCATCTGCGCGCTGGTGATCAGGCCGCTGTCGCTGCTCGATCTGGGAGAGAGCAGTTCGGCCGCGCTCGGAGTGAGGCTCGCTCGCCTTCGCATCGTGGTCGTCGCCTGTGCGGTGGCGCTTGCAGCCTTCGTCACCAGTGCCGTCGGCGTCATAGGCTTCATCGGGCTGGTCGCACCGACGCTTGCGCGGCTCTCCGGAGCGCGTCGGCCGGTCCAGTTGATCTTCTGGTCTCCGTTGATCGGCGCGGGACTGCTCTTTCTTGCCGACTCCGTGCTCCAACTCGCGGCGGGCGGCTTTGGCGATTTTCTGCCGACTGGTGCAGTCACTGCCATCTTCGGTTCGCCGCTGCTCCTGGCGCTGCTGCCGCGATTGAAGATCCGGCACAGGATGCAGCAGCCGGCGGCGCGGCGGCACCCGCCCACATGGAACACAAAAGTCCCCGTCGCCATTGCTGCCGTAAGTGTTCTGGTTCTCGTGACTGTCGGCCTTTTTGTCGGACGTGGGCCTGGCGGCGGCTGGACTGTCCTTTCCGGCGAATTCCTCGATGAGATCCTTGCGATCCGCGCGCCGAAGGTCTTTGCGGCGCTCGCATCCGGCGCGATGCTTGCCGTCGCGGGTTCGATCCTCCAGAGATTGACCGGCAACGAGATGGCAAGCCCCGAAGTTCTCGGGATCAGCGCCGGCGCTACCTTCGGCGTTGCTATCGCGCTTTTTGCCATCGCACCGGGGTTTTCCGGCCAGTTTGCCTTTGCGGTCGGCGGCGCCATCTCGGTTCTCACCGTCATTCTTCTGAGTTCACGGCACTCCACCTTCGCCCCGGAACGGGTCTTGTTGGCCGGCATCGCGCTCAGTGCGATGATCGATGCAATTGTCGGCGTCTTGAGTTCGACGGGAGATCCAAGGGCAGTCCTGCTCATGCGATGGATGAGCGGCTCGACCTATCTGGTCGACGGCACGGTAGCCACGGCGGAAGCAGCAATAGCAGCCGCACTGATTGCCGTTGCTCTGGCAGCGCGCCGTTGGCTGGACATCCTGCCGCTCGGACCAGCCCCTTCGGCTGCGGTCGGTATACCGTTGGCCGGATCGAGGCTGGCGCTGTTCGGGCTTGCCGGACTTATGACCGCGGCCGCAACGTTGACGGTTGGCCCGTTATCCTTCGTGGGACTCATGGGGCCACATCTCGCGCGGGAGGCCGGCTTGACGCGCGCCCTGCCACAGATGATCGGCGCTGCGCTGATCGGTGCCGGACTCATGGTTGCGGCAGATTTCGTCGGCCGTACCATCGTAGCACCCTACCAGATCCCGGCCGGGCTCGTGTCAGCCCTCATAGGCGCTCCTTGCTTGATGTTTTTGTTGAGCAGGAGACGCTAGAACTATTTCCCGCGATCGGCGGGCGCGCAAGCCTTTTAACGGACTTGTCGGCGAGCCATCTAAGGCGGTCGGGTTTCTGGGAAAAGTCCCGCCAATCGACTTGGTAGAGGTGAACCCCCTGGCGCTTAATTTATCGGGTCTACGGTCCGATTCCGTTTAAGACCTACAGCTATATGAGTGCTGGCGCATCGTGAATTTTATCCTGACCTTGACTGCTGCTACCTAGGGGCCACTCAGGTAAGAGAAACTTTTTTTTCACATTCCCTGTCTTGCTTAAGCGGAAAGCGATCTAGCGCGTGGCCAAACTATAGGCGCCCGTACCAACCGCGAGTGCCGATTTTCCATGAGTAGAGGTGCTTTTTTTGCCCTCGTCTCAAGCCAGAAGGTCGTTTAACTTCCCGATTACCAATGAGAAATGGACCACATCCAACGTTCCCGGTTGAATCATTTCGAGCGGAAATCTGCGCCATTTTTTCAAATGCCTGTTTTTACAGCAGTTCGCTCGACAAATGAACATTCGCCGGGCTATGCAAATTAATTTTCAGATATAATCTAGTCTCATCAGTATCTGCTAAATGAGACGCCCTATGATCGCCCAAACTCGTCCTAACCACCCCTTTCAGCACGGTGATGTGCGTTTCGAGCGCCTGTTGGACGGTTTCAGCCCCAGTTTCGAGTTCGAGCCGGTCGGTCCGCTCCCGGAAAGCGAATTCGTCGACAGGCTGCGCCGCATTCGGCGCGAGGCGACCGTCGCAGGGCATGATGTCATGCTTGTTCATGCGGATTCCATCGGCTCCTACCGCGTTTCCAACTCATACCTTCGCTATATGTGCGACTGGGCACGCGAAGGCGTGCTGGTGGTCCCGACCGACGAAGACAAGCCGCTGACGCTGTTTTCCGTCTTCAGCAGTTCCGTCCTACTGCCGCCGGCGGGCGAGGCGGTCTTGGTCGAAGACATCTGGCAGGTCGGCACCTGGGGCCGCGAAACCTATAATCGCCCGGGTAGGACCGTCGACAAGGTCGTCGAAGCCGTTGGCTCCTTCCTGGAGCGCGAGGGCTTCGGGTCGGCTCAGATCGGCCTGATCGGCGACGCGACCTCCGCCAGCTACTGGAACGGCCTCGGCAAGCGTCTGCCGAAGAGTTCGGTCGTGCAGGCAAGCTCGATCATTGATCGCATGCAGAAGGTGCGTTCGAAGCATGAGCAAGCGGTGGTGCGGGCCGCGGCACAGCTGGCTAGTATCGGCATAGAGGCCGCATACCACGTCGTAAAACCCGGCGTGACCGATTATGAAATCTACGCCGCCTTCACCTATGCCCAGATGGCGCGAGGCGGCGAAAGTGGCGACGGCTACCAGATCGGCATCAACCAATACGGTACCCATTGCGGCAAGCCCTACGGCCACGTGGTGCGCAATGGCGACATCATCAATCTCTATATTTCGGCGGTGATCTATCAGGGCTACACGGCCCAGATCGCCCGCATGATCGCGGTCGGCGACGTTACCGACAAACAGGAAGAGGTGCTGCAAATGTGCACGGAAGGTGTTCAGAAAGCGGCGGCGCTGATCAGACCCGGCGCGATCATTTCCGACCTCGCCAACGCTTCCTTCGAACCCTACATCGCCCGCGGCTACCTTTCATCCCATGACAGCCGGACAATGCCTTACAACTGGGTGTCCGAAGACGACGGCAAGCCGCGCCTGATCCCGCGAAAGCATGTCGTCGATCCGGATTGGGAGCGGCAGGGCCGCAAGCTGATGCATGTCTATCCGGCGACATCAGGTCCTCACAATCCCAATGTCGGACATTCGGTTTCGATGGTGAAGTTCAACAATTACAACATCCAATCGAACAACCACGACAAGCTCGAAGAAGGCATGACCTTTGTCCTCCACTCGCAATGGCTCGAGCCCGAAGTCGCCGGCTGCAACGTCGGCGACTGCTATCTCGTCACCGATAAGGGTGCCGAAAACCTCAGCCACCATACGCCGCTTGCAGTGCATCGTGTGAAAGCGGACGCCTGACGCACTGCCTGATCCGTGAATGCCAAACTACCAATAAGAAACCGCCAAATAAGAAACCCAGATGGAGAACAGACATGTTTGATAGGATTCGTCGCCGAAAGCTGTTGGCTACGGCAGCCGTAGCGGCGCTTGCATTGACCGTCGGGCTCGGTGCAGGCGAAACTCATGCTCAATCGAGCGAGAAGGTCACGCTGAAACTGGCCAATTCCCAATGGCTTGATGCGTTGCGCGGCAAGAACCTCTGGGCAGCGGTCACCAAATACCAGGAAACCAATCCGAACGTCACGCTCGAACAGGAAGCCATTCCGTCCGCAGAATTCGCCGACAAGCTGACGACGGAAATGGGCGCAGGCCAGGGGCCGGATGTAGCGATGATGCAGGAAGGCCTATTCTACGCGATTGCAGATGCAGGCTTCCTCGTCGATCTCTCGGCTGCGGCTGACGGAGCCAAGCTGAACAAGAGCAATGAAAACGGGGTGATCGACGGCAAGCGCCTGGGCGTCGCCTGGCAGCGCGCCGTTTACGCCCTGATCTATAACAAGCCGCTGATCGATGCCGCCAATGCGAAGGTGCCGGCGACGGTGGATGAACTGATTGCCTCCGCCAAGGCTGCATCAGCCGCAACTCCGGGCGTCATCGGCTTTACCGCCCGCCACCAGATCAACGACTTTTCGGGCTGGTTCATGGATTTCCAGAGCTGGGCCTATGGCTACGGCGTCAACTGGGTCGATGCAAACGACAAGCTGACGATCAATACCCCGGAAGCCGTCGCCGCCATCACGGCTTTCAAGAAGACTTACGACGCCGGCATCATGCCGATCGGCGACAGCTTTCCGACGCAGCGCACGCGCTTCAAGGAAAAACACGCGGCCTTCTCGATCGACAATTCCGGCGGCACGCTCAATATCGCCTCCGGCGGTGCCCTTCAGTCCGGCGATCTTTATGCCGCTCCGATGCCGTTCAAGAACCCCGGCGCGCATCAGCAGATCTTCGTCGGCGTGAGCTCGCACGGCAAACACCAGAAGGAAGCGATCGCCTTCGTCAAGTGGCTGGTCGGCCCCGTTGGCCAGCAGGCTCTGCGTGACGCATCAGGTCCGGATGCGCTTGCAACCGACGTGCCTGTCAGCGATGCCTACTCCAAGGCCAACCCTTGGGCGCCGACCTTCGTCAAGCTTGCGGAAACCTCCCGCAGCACGCTGATCAAGGGACATGAAGTCGAAACGGCACAAATCATGCGTTTCGTGATGCAGGCCGTCGAAAAGGTCATCCTTGCGAATGCCGATCCGAAGACGGCGCTCGCCGAAGCTCAGTCAGCCATCGACAAGCAGTTCTGAGACCGTCGCATCAAGAAGGGAGACTGATGTGAGCGCGAATGGCCTGAAAAACAGGAGCGGCCTGGTCAAATTGTTGCCCTATGCCTTCATCCTTCCGCCCATGATCTATTTGGTGGTCTTCATGTTCTGGCCGCTGTCGCGGCAGATGTACATGAGCCTGACCAACACCCGGATCGTCAATCCCAACCGAGGCCGGTTCATCGGCCTCGGTAATTATGAACGGCTGATCGAAGATCCAGCCTTCTATGTCTCTCTGAAAGCAACCTTGGTTTATACGGTCCTGACCGTCCTTATCGGCGTCGCTCTCGGCGTTGTGGCCGCACTTGCCATCGATCGTCCCTTCAAGGGGCGGGCGGTCGTCCGTGCAATCCTGCTGTTCGGCTGGGCCGTGCCCGGGGTGGCTGCCTCGCTGATCTGGTTGTGGATGTATAACGAACGGTCGGGCGTCTTCAATCGCATGACCGAGCTCCTCGGCATCGGCCGCTTCTCGTGGCTGACCAGCACGGACTATGCGCTCGGCTCTGTTCTTGCCGTCACGGTCTGGCAGGTCGCTCCATTTGTGATGCTGGTTGTGCTGGCAGCCCTTCAATCGGTGCCGCAGGAGGTGCGCGAAGCCGCCAGGATCGATGGCGCCGATGGGATCAGCACCTTCCGAGCAGTGACGCTGCCGCATATCCGTCCCTCGATCCAGCTTGCAGCCCTTCTGGTCGCCGTCTGGTCCATTCGCCGCTTCGACATCATCTACCTTTTGACCGGGGGCGGTCCGCTCGGTTCGACCAGCACCCTCGTCGTCAAGCTCCGCCAGACGGCGTTCGAGGGCCATGAACTGGGAATGGCCAGCGCTTACGGCGCGGTCGGCCTCGCGCTGGCGCTGATGGTGGCGGCCATCCACTACACTGCCGAACAACGCCGCATGAAGAGGATGTCTCGATGATGACACCCCGAAAACTCGCCGTGAAGGCGCTGCGATATACGCTGATCGGAGTTCTGGTCGTGCTCGCCGGCTTCCCGGTCTACTGGATGGCAGCCACCGCGCTCAACGTCAATTCCCAGCTTTACGGAACCGGCCAGGTCGCCTGGCCGCAGCTGCAGCATTTGCCGGATCTGGTAACCGAGCTCGGCAATGTTCCGATCGGCCGCTGGCTGTTCAACACGCTGCTGATTGCCTCAGGCGGCACCATTCTGAGCCTGACACTTGGCGCGCTTGCCGGCTATGCGCTCAGCCGTTTCAAGTTCCATGGGCGTGGCCTGGTCGGCTTTCTGCTGTTCATGACCCAGGTCGTTCCCGAAGCACTGATCCTGGTGCCGCTCTATGCGATGTTCATCACCTTCGGCCTGTTGAACAGCCTGACGGGTCTGATCCTCGCCAATGTCGGCTTCTCGCTGCCCGTCGCGTGTTTCGTCCTGAAGGGCGCGATGGATGCGGTGCCCTACGAGATCGAGGAGTCCGCGATCATCGACAATTGCCCGCGGTTCAGCGTGCTGACCATGATCATTCTGCCGCTGATCATGCCGAGCATCGCGGCGGCGGCCGTGGTGGCCTTCTTTGCCGGCTGGAACGAGTTCCTGTTCGCCTCGACCTTCCTGATGGACAATTCCTTGTGGCCGGCAAGCGTCGGGCTCGCCTCCTTCGTCGGGCAGTATGAAACGCCGATGTCGGCCGTGCTTGGCGCAGCCCTGGTGTTCAGCCTTCCTGCCATCGTCTTTTTCCTTCTTATCCAGCGCAAGATCGTGGCCGGTCTGACGGCTGGCGCCGTAAAGGGATAATCCATGCCCGCTTTGACGTTCAACAAAGTCTCCAAGGCCTTCGGCGATCACACGGTGATCGACGCCTTCAACGCCGACATCCATGACGGCGAATTCCTGGTCCTGCTCGGCCCCTCCGGTTGCGGGAAATCGACGCTGCTGCGCATGATCGCGGGCCTCAGTGACATTACCTCCGGAGTCCTGCTGTTCGACGGGTCCGTCGCCAACGATTGGGAGCCCAAACAGCGCGGCGTCGCCTTCGTTTTCCAGACCTATGCGCTCTATCCGCATATGACGGTCCGCGAGAATATTGCGTTTCCGCTGATCATGGATGCGTTTCGCAAGTGGTATCATCTGCCGATCGTCAACATCGTCGCCCGCCACAGGCTGATGAAGCGGGCAGATATCGCCGAGCGGACGCTCAGTATCGCCCGTCAGCTGGAACTCGAGCCTCTGCTCGACCGACGCCCCGCGAGCCTGTCGGGCGGGCAACGGCAGCGCGTCGCGCTGGCCCGCGCGCTGGTGCGCAATCCGGCCCTCTACCTGCTCGACGAGCCGCTTTCCAACCTGGATGCGAAGCTGCGCACGCAGATGCGCTCGGAAATCTCGGCTCTGCATCACAAGGTCGGCAAGACCTTCGTCTACGTGACGCACGACCAGGTCGAAGCCATGACCATGGCGACGCGCATCATCGTGATGAACAAAGGCATCGTCCAGCAGGTCGATACACCTGACGAGATCTACGATCATCCCGCCAACACCTTCGTCGCGCGTTTCGTGGGTTCGCCCCCGATGAACCTCATCCCGGCTTCGGTCAGCAACAACGCTCTCCAGCTTTCGGGCAAGCTCGCGGTCGACCATGAAGCGCCGTTCCCCTCAAGACGGCACATGACATTCGGGGTAAGACCCGAAAAGCTTTCCCTTCACCCCGCCGCGGAAGGGCGCCTGCCTGCACAGGTTGCGGTCGTCGAGCGCCTCGGCGCGGAGACGGTGATCGGTTGCCGCCTGATGACCGGCGAGGAGAACAAGGACCAGCGATTGCTGGAACACGACCTCGTCTTCGTCCGGGTCTCGGGCAACCCGAAGGTCAAGATCGGTGAACTGTGTTCGCTGGATTATCAGGCGGACGATGTCCTGTGGTTCGACATCGACAACGGCGATCGCATTTTCCCGGACCAGGAGTGAACATCATGCAGAATTTCCACGTCTCGGCGACCGGGCACAGCCTCAACTACCTTCCCGAATATGTCGCGGTCTGGCAGGGGTTCTTTCAGGAGGAGGGGCTCGGCGTTACCGCAAGCGTTCCATCTCCCTGGGACCTGGTGCTCAGCGACATCGGCTCGGCCATGGCGGACGCCGCGCTTGGCGGCATCTGGGTCCCGTCGATGTTCCATAGCCGCGGCAAACGTTATACGCCGTTCGCGCAGATCGCGGCCCGCGCGCCCCTGGCCATCCTCGGCCGCGAACAGCCCGGGGATTTCGACTGGCAGGCCGTGCCTGGCAAAACGATTTCGATGAAGGGCAGCAATGGCGCCAGCGTCGGCCTGTTCACCAAGCTTTTGCTGCGCGAAAACGGTGTCGATCCGCTGACGGTCAATTTCGTCCAGGATCTCGACGGCAAGATGCTGTCCGATCTCTTCGTGGGGGGAATGGGCGACTATCTGGTGATCGATTACCCGTCCGCCGTCACGCTTGCATCGAAGACTGGCGTCCATGTCGTTGCCGAACTCCCCATCACCGGCGGCAACGTGCCGTGGAGCGTCTATTATGCCGAAGGTGAGAGCGACGATGCACGGCTGGATACCCAGACCCGGTTCTCCAGGGCGCTCGGTCGCGGCATGGCGTGGATCCTGGCCCATGATGCCGAGGAATACCGCGACTTCCTGGCAAAGACGTTCCCGAAATTCTCGCCGGACCTGCTTGTGGGGCTAGCCAATATCTATCGGGCCAACGGCATGTGGACGACGCCGCGGATCGATCCGAACGCCTATGCCCGCTGGCAGCAGGGTATTGCCGACGGCCATCTTACCGAGGCGCCGATCGCTTATGGCGATCTTATCGACACGCGCCCGACGGCAGCCTTCACGGCCGCCTGACCCAACTTGATCCCTGGAGTATCCAAGACGATGCGTATTGCCGTCATCAATCCCAACACGACTGCGTCGATGACGCAGCGCATCACGGCGGCGGCGCGCGCCGTTGCCGGCCGTGACACCGAGATCGTCGGCGGGCAGCCCACAACCGGGCCGGAAGCGATCGAAGGTCCCTTTGACGGGGCGCTTTCGGTGCCCGGCCTGCTGAAGGAAATCGTTGCCGCCGAACGCGATGGCGCCGATGCCCATATCATCGCATGTTTCGACGATACCGGGCTGGATGCTGCAAGAGCGATTGCGACAAAACCCGTGATCGGGATTGGCGAGGCTTCGTTCCATGCGGTCAGCCTTGTCGCGCACAGCTTCTGCGTGGTGACGACGCTTTCCCGCTCGGCGCCGGTCATCGAGGACAATATCCACCGCTATGGTTTCGGCCACCGCTGCCGCCGGGTCTTTGCGACCGACATTCCGGTGCTTGAACTCGAAAAGCCGCAAAGCGGCGCGTTCGAGCGGATTTCGGATTGTATTCGCCGGGGAATTGAGTTGGGTGCCGAGGGCGTTTCGCTCGGCTGTGCCGGCATGGCGGAATTTGCGCTCGACCTGCAGCGCGCGCACGGCATTCCGGTGGTTGATGGCGTCTCGACGGCCGTCGGTCTTGCCGAGACGCTCGTCAGGTGCGGCCTGACTACATCCAAATCCGGTGTCTGGGCATCGCCGACGCGTCTGCACGTGCTCGAAAAATTTTCCTGACCAATGTCGCGCCTTACCGGCCTACCGGCCGATACTGGTCTGGGGTGTCGATACGTCGTCGAGCAGTTTCACCAATCTGTCGATCTTTTCAAATCGGGCAAGGCTCGCCTCTCCCATTGCCGTCGATACGCTCCAGGCGAGATAATTGATGATGGTGACGGCGGCGACGAAGGAATTGAAGGGCGACGGCGATTGGCAACGGCATCGCAGCACATGATTGGCGGCCTTGGCGCTTGCCGCGGCGCTGAGATCGGTGATCAGCACAGTTATCGCCCCTGCGGCGCGCGCCTCCTTGATGATCGTCGGCAGCAGCCTGGGGCGCCGGCGGAATGCGATGACGAGCAGCACGTCGCCCTTCGCGATGGAGGCGATCTCATGCGAATAGCTCCCCCCGCCGGCGGGGATCACTTGCACGTCGCTCTTCATCAGCGTGAAATAATGCGCCGCCTGCAGCGCCAGGCCGTAGCCGCTGCGCAGGCCCATGATCCACAGGCGGCGGGCGCCGACGATCGCCTGGCTTACTTCGCTCAGCGTGGTTTCGGACAGGCTTTCGGCGGTGGTTCGAATATTGTCGAGGTCCATCTGGACCGTGCTGGAAAGCGTGACCTTGCCTGACGGCGCGCGATCGGGGTCTTCCAGGCCTGCCCGGGGCGATCCCCAGTGTTGGTCGGCCCGGATCTGCCGCTTGGCATCGGGATAGGTCGCATAACCGAGCGAACGGATCAGCCGTGCCGCCGTCGCTTTCGACACCTGCGCCTTTTCCGCAAGCTCGCCCGCCGTATAGCTCGGCAGGTCCATCTGGTATTGCAGCAGGATGTCGGCGAGCCGCTTTTCGGCGGGCGAGAGCGTGGAATAGATCGCGTAGATGCGTGCCTCGAGGGAGCGCGGCCGTTGTTGGGCGGTCGATTTGCGGGACGGACTCACGTGGCACCCTTCGTCTGCATACGATTGAAGCGGACGTTAGGCCGGTCCAGACCTCTTGCACAAGCGGATGGAAGTAAGGGAACCGTTTGATCCCACGAATCTGAAGAATTCGAGCTCCAGTCGCATCCTGGAGCGGGATAGGGCCGCCTTCTCGAAAAGCTCTTGCCCACGATGGACATGACTAAGAACTGTTGGTCCATTGCCCAGACGAATTCGAAACCAGTCCGATTCACGCAAGTTGCGAGCATCAGCATGACGGTCATCGACCCACCGAAATAGAACCCACTTGCAAACCACCTTCCGACAACATGCCTTCGAGTGGGACCGAAGTGGGCCTACGCCACATAATCAGACCGTAAGACGTGCCGATGGTTCAAATCCTATCAAGAGCATGTACGGCGAGGTGGGCTAGTCTTTGGGCGCCACATTGCTCAGGGGCGAGGCAGCGTCGTCCGAAAAACCGCGATACCGTAGATGGCTACGGCTAAGATGAATTCTCATCGCCTCGCGCGCCCGTTCCGCACTGCCTGAGCTAATTGCCTCGCAGATTGCCCGATGTTCGACCACAGTATTCTGGATATAGTCTAGAGTTATAAGCGCAGGATTGAGCTGCTTGGAGAAAGCCGGTTGCGGGAGAATCTGCAGGCTCATAAGGCTGAAGAACTCGATGAAAGCACCATTGTTCGTCGCTTCTGCGATTGAACGATGAAAGACGAAGTCGAGATGATCAAGCGCAGCTTCGTCTTCGAGTGAGGCTTCGAACTCGCGAGCGGCGTTCCAGATATTGGATTCCTGAGCCCAGGATCGCCGAACCGCCGCCAACCCGGCAGCATGCACCTCGAAAGCCATTCTGAGCTCCAGCAGATCCATGAATGACGTCTGCAGGCGAGCCAGGGGAGCAAGCGCGAGGCTTGCATCCAACGAGTTGGCATCTTCGATATCGGGGCTGGGTCTGTTGCGAACGAACACCCCGACACCATGTCGCGACTCGACAATGCCGTCGGACCGCAAGGCGGACACTGCTTCTCGAATGACTGTTCTGCTGACGCCGAACTGCTCCGACAATTCCGCGAGCGATCCGAGCTTGGTACCGCTTTCGAACTGGTTGCTGCCGATGTGAGCTTTAAGTGCCTTTATTGTTCGGCCCGTTAAAGTGTCCAAAACCTGTTTCCCTTTGCCTAAGTCGCGCCCCGCTGAATGACTGCAGGGTTTGACGCAAGTTATCACTTCATCCCGAGGTGATGCTACTACCCACCGCTGAATTATTGCCTTGGTGTGCGCACACTTCACATAAAGAAGTTTCACTGGACGCAAATCAGCGGCTTGCCTCAAAAAAAATTGCGGGAAGCGGGTCGAAATTTTAATGACACTACCAGAGAAGCGGTCGTCTTAAGTTGGCTAATATCTTGTAAAAGCTTCTAAAAAATAGCATGTAACAAACCGCCAACTCAAGAGATAGTACCTCCAGATTCTCTCTTGACATGAGATACTATTTCGTCAATCTTCATCATCAGAAAAGTGGATCGACATTCGACGCTTATGGCTTCTGATGAACGGTCCCGGGAACGTGGTTCGCGCATCAGCGCTCTTACAATAACGGAAAACTGCTATGGGTGTCGTCGCCGTACGTCTCTCGGAGCTCGGTATCGTTTTGCCTGCGATTGCCCCGGCTTCAGGAAATTACATTCCTCACAGGCTCGTCGGGAGCCTTCTTTTCGTATCGGGCCAGATCCCACGGATCGACGGTGTCGAGCATTATGTCGGCGTGGTCTGTCAGGACATTTCGCCCGAGGACGCATACAAGGCCGCTCGCCTTTGCGCGCTCAACATCGTTGCCAGAGCGAATGCCGCGCTGGATGGCGATCTGGACCGGGTCATTGCCTGCGCTCAATTGCGTGGTTTCGTTAATGCGCCGCCGGATTTCGGGGGCCATCCAGCCGTCATCGACGGCGCTTCCGACCTTCTCGTGGAGATCTTTGGAGACAAGGGACGCCACGTTCGCACCGCGATTGGTGCGGGCTCATTGCCGCGCGGATCTTCCGTAGAAGTCGACGCCATTTTCGAAGTCGCACCGAAAGCCTGACATCAATAAAGGGGAACTGGCCATGAACGGGACCAGCATGTCGGAAAAAGCCATAGCCATGACGGGCGTCAACAAATGGTACGGTCATCTTCAGGTCTTGAAGGGGATCAACCTTGAAGTTGGTCGCGGCGAGCATATCGTTCTGTGTGGACCTTCAGGTTCCGGCAAATCGACCCTTATCCGCTGTATCAATCACCTGGAGGAAATCCAGGAGGGAAGCATTGCCGTCAATGGCACGGAGCTGAGCCAGAAGGGTAGCAATGCCGACCATATTCGCCGCGATGTCGGCATGGTGTTCCAGCAGTTCAACCTGTTTCCGCATCTAACCGTCCTGGAAAACTGCATGCTGGCCCAGCGCCGGGTGCGCAAGGCTTCGGTGACTGACGCAAAGGAAAAGGCGATGCGTCATCTCGAGCGCGTGCACATTGCTGAACAGGCACGGAAATATCCGGCTCAGCTTTCGGGTGGTCAGCAGCAGCGCGTGGCAATCGCGCGGGCGCTCTGCATGGACCCCAAGATCATGCTGTTCGACGAGCCGACTTCAGCGCTCGACCCTGAAATGGTCAAGGAAGTGCTCGACACGATGATCTCGCTTGCTGACGACGGCATCACGATGATCTGCGTAACCCACGAGATGGGGTTTGCACGGGCGGTCGCCCACCGTGTCATCTTCATGGACCGCGGCGAAATCATAGAGAGCGCCAAACCCGACGTATTCTTCAGCAATCCGGCTCACGAGCGAACCAGAACGTTCCTCAGCCAGATCCTCAACCATTGAGGAGGGGCCGATGAATTACACTTTCGACTTCGCACCCGTTTTTGCTGCGTGGCCAACGCTGCTGGAAGGCATGATCGGCACGTTGAGAATGTCGTCTCTCTCAATGGTGTTCGGATTGTCGCTCGGCATTTTCTTCATGATGATGCGCATGAGCAAGCTGCCAACGCTACGCACTATTGCGATTGGCTACATCGAGTTGATCCGCAACACGCCTATCCTCGTGCAGGTGTTCTTTGTCTTTTTCGGCATGCCCGCAATTGGCATCCGGCTCAGCGGCGAACAGGCGGCAATCCTGGCCATGACGCTGAATTGCGCCGCCTGCGCGGCTGAGATCGTGCGCGGCGGTGTGCAGTCTATCCGTCCAGGACAGATCGAGGCGGGCAGGGCGCTTGGGATGCATACGGCTGATATCTATCGGTTCATCGTCCTCCGGCCGGCCATCCGGGCCGTCTATCCGGCGCTGTGCAGCCAGTTCATCCTGATGATGCTGAACTCAAGTCTGGTTTCGTCGGTCTCGGCGGAAGAGCTTACCTATTTTGCACAGACGCTGGATGCCCAGACATTCCGAAGCTTCGAGATCTATCTCACGCTCGGCGTCATCTACCTCCTGTTGTCCCAGTTCGTTTCCGTCACCCTCGGCATCATCGGCCGGGTCTATTTTTCCTACCCGGCAAAGTGAGGCAGTCCGATGATCCGTCAATTTGGCTGGAATGAATTCCTCTTTCTGCTTGAAGGCGCACGTTGGACAGTTGTCCTTTCGCTTCTTGCCTTCGCCGTCGGCGGAGCGCTGGGTCTGGCTGTTGCGCTTGGACGCACCAGCAAATGGAAACCGTTGCGCATCTTCATGGCGACGTACATCCAGATATTTCAGGGCACGCCATTGCTGGTTCAGCTGTTCTTCGTCTATTTCGGCCTGCCGCTTTTGGGCTTCAAAGTGGATGTCTGGGTGGCGCTGACGATCGGCCTGTCGCTTCACACCAGCGCGTTCCTCGGCGAAATCTGGCGCGGCAGCATCCAGGCCGTTCCCGATGGACAGAGCGAGGCGGCACGCGCACTGGGCATCGGCTACAGGCATCGCATGGTCGATGTCGTGCTGCCCCAGGCCTTGCGCATCGGCCTGCCGGCCACCATCAGCTTCCTCGTCAACCTGATCAAGGGCACGGCACTTGCCGCGCTGCTCGGTCTCACGGAACTGACCCGCTCCGGTCAGTTGATGTCGAACATCACGTTTCAGCCGCTGCAGGTCTACGGGGCGGTCGCACTCATCTACTTCTTTCTCTGCGTACCACTGACCTACTGCAGTGCCCGGATCGAGCGGCGCCTCAACGCCGCGCGGTAAGACAAAACGCATACCAAGAAACCAACCAGAGGTGATCACATGACCAACGCAGTCCCGACCCCTTCGCGTTCGAAAGCCCTGAGCGGCCTTGCCGCCATTCTCTTCGCCGCGACTTCATTCGCAACGACGGCAATGGCTGTCACATCCGAGGAGATCAAGGCCAAGGGCACGGCAACCATCGGCGTGCAGATGGACCAGTTTCCGTGGGGTTTTATCGACTCCAAGGGCGGCAATGACGGTTTCGATATCGAAATCGCCAAGATGATCGCCAAGGAGCTGGGCGTCGAGGTGAAGTTCGAACGTATCACAGGCCAGAACCGCATTCCGCTGCTGGTGAACGGCAACGTTGACTTCCTGGTGCCGTCGATGACGATCACCGAAGAACGCGCCAAGGTGATCCAGTATGTCATTCCCTATTCGTCGAACGACATTACTGTCTGGGGCAAGACGGACGCCGCCATAAAAGGTAACGAGGATCTTTCGAAATACGTGATCGGCGTTAACCGCGGCAGCGCTTTCGAGCCGCTGCTGGTCAAGGTCGCGCCGAAGGGCACGCAGATCAAGCGCTTCGATGACGACGCCACGACTGTTCAATCGCTTTTGTCCGGTCAGGTTGATGCGATCGTAGGCAGCGTCACCTATGGCCTCGTCATCAAAGAGACCGGTTATGACAAGCAGTTCGAACGCAAATACAAAGTCGCCGACAACTTCCAGGGTATGGCGGTCCGCAAGGGCGATAAGGAACTGCTCGCCTTCCTGACGGACTTCGTTATCAAGCACACGACGGACGGGTCACTCGATGCCCTCTACAAGAAGTGGATCGGCGTCGACCGTGCAAAACTTCCAACAGAATTGCCGGGTGTAGACTTTACCGGGAAACTGTAGCGCCAAAGCTCTGCGTTGCCGCTACAGCTGCCGCGCTGAGCTTGAGAAACCCAACACATTCAAGAGCTTTTGACCCCCGCCCGTCTGTGCGGGCGGGGACAGGCCGCTGCACGCCGAAAATCGGGTTATCGGGCAAGCGCAACAACAGCTCGCTTAGGGAGCATAGTCGAGAAAATGACGAAAGATGGCAAGCAGATCAGGGTCGGTGTCGATATCGGCGGCACCTTTACCGACGTTGCAATGGAGGTCGGTACCACACTCCATTCAATCAAGGTGCTGACCGATTATTCCTATCCCGAAAATGCGATCGTCAAGGGCGTCCGAGAGGTGGCCGAGGTCGCCGGTGTCGAGCTTTCGCAGATCGACACGATCATTCATGGCACCACGCTCGCCACCAACGCTCTGATTGAACGGCGCGGCGCCCGTACGGCCTTCATTACCACCAAGGGCTTCCGCGATGTCATCGAGATGCGCACCGAAAGCCGCTTCGAACAGTATGACCTCGATATTGTGCTGCCGGCGCCGCTGGTGCCGCGAAACGAGCGTTTCGTCATCGACGAAAGGATCGGCGCCGACGGTTCGGTGCTGAGACCTCTCGATCTTGCCGAGGTTGATGCGCTGTGCGACAGCATCGTCGCTGCCGGTTACGACAGCGTCGCCATCGGCTTCATCCATTCCTATCTTAACGGCGCGCACGAGAGGGTTGTTCGCGACCGTCTGCTGGCCAAGAAATCCGATATTTCCGTGTCGATCTCGTCAGAAGTCTCGCCGCAAATGCGCGAGTTCCAGCGCTTCAACACCGTCTGCGCCAACGCCTTCGTCAAACCGTTGATGGCATCTTATCTCAACCGCCTCGTTGGACGCCTGACCGAGGAAGGCACGCGCTGCCCGGTCTTCATGATCCATTCGGGTGGCGGCATCATCAGCGTCGAAAGCGCGATCGAGTTTCCGGTTCGTCTGCTGGAATCCGGTCCTGCCGGCGGTGCGATTTTTGCCGCCCATATCGCCAGCAGCTATGGTCTTGATCAGGTCCTTTCCTATGACATGGGTGGCACCACCGCAAAAATCTGCCTGATCGAAAAGCAGACGCCAAAAACCTCCAAGACCTTCGAGGTAGCGCGAACGTGGCGTTTCAAGAAAGGCAGCGGCATGCCGATCTCTATTCCCGTCATCGAGATGGTCGAGATCGGTGCCGGCGGCGGCTCGATCGCCACCATCGACAGCATGCGCCAGATCCGCGTCGGCCCGCACAGCGCCGGCTCCGAGCCAGGCCC